>DASXOZ010000033.1 GCA_036493895.1 Candidatus Binatia bacterium
GCGAACTAGTGATGGGGAAGTTCCTACACCACGTCGAAGCTCTTCAAGAACAACTCGAAGCGCTGGGCTACGACGTTTCGATGCGCACGCACTTTCTTACCTCCTTCGGTCTCCCTCAGTTCCGCGAGCGAGCGGTGGTGGTGGCTGTCGAGCGCCCGCTCGTCCTCCGAACTTTGGAAGATCTTTGGGAAGCACACGCCGTCAAGGCGGAGGCGCTCACCGTTCGCCGGGCCATCGGACACCTCCGTCCGATTGAAGCTGGAAGGAGATGCCCGGACGACCCGGCACACACGTGCACCCATTCCGATGGTGTTCAGCTCCGACGACTCTTGGCGACTCCCGCTGACGGCGGGTCGTGGTTCGATTGGACACGTCATCCCGACTCCAACGAACTCCTGATTCCGTCGATGCAACGGTCGATCGAGGCAGGTACCCTCAATCACTTCTGCGACGTGTACGGGAGGATGGCGTGGGACAAGCCGGCACCAACCATCAAGCGCGAGTGCTCCCACATTGGGAACGGTCGCTATGCTCACCCCGAACAACACAGGCTGTGTTCAGTGCGAGAAATGGCGATCTTGCAGGGATTCCCCAACCACTATCGCTTCGTCGGCAGGAGCCGAAAGAACCTGTACAGGATGGTCGGTGACGCGGTCCCGCCGCTGGTGAGCTTTCAACTCGCGCACGTCGCAAACTGGATTTTGACCGGTGAGCGTCCGGCACTCGCAGACTTGGTGCTGCCCGATACGCACCTCCGGCCGGGCGACATTGTGCGGAAGCCAATGGTCTCATTGAAGCCATCGCACGTTCCGTCGGCCCAAATCTCCCTGTTCTGACGCTTATTCTTCGTCGCTCTTGCCAGGGACGACCAGCCGCGGGATGTGCCATTCGCCGTGAATGATGCAGCGATCGATGCGAAGGTTAAATACACGAACCTTCTCCACGCTTCCGTCGAGGAGCACGCGGAAGGCTACTCCGCCGTGATCGCCCACGTCCGCTCCGCTGCTTCCCGCCTTGTTCTTCCCCGGGAACGCGCCGTCAGGTAGCGACGATACTAGGCGAAGTACGGGGAGAGGCACCTCAACTAACTCATAGCGGTAGCCATTGCCGGGCACGTCGAATGCGCGGAGAACGAGCATGCGCTCGTACTGAGCGAGGTGCGTTCCGATCCTCTGTCGAGCTTCCGCCGTCAGCTCCTCAGACGTAGAAAAGTCCCGAATCCAACGTGCTTCCATTAACTTCTGCACGTAGACCGAAGCTGCTTTTATGCCCTTATCCGCCTGCGTCTTCAGAGAGAAACTCGTTCCATTGATGTTCAAGTCTTCAGCGGGGAACGTGGGGTTCGCATTGAGAGTAACGCGATGACCGACCGCTTCGCACCCGTACTTCAGAATGTACTCGAAAGTTTTCTTGTTGAGCTTTTCCTCATGCGTAGCGTGGTGGAGCAGGAGCTGGGATCCAAGCGCGGACCCTAAGCTAGGTGTGAGGAAATCGCTTGACGGGTTTAAAGTGGAGCGCACTTCGGTCGCAAGTGCTTCGGCCATCCTGACGAGAATGCGGAGTCGAACCGGATCAAGCCGGCCAGCCAAAGCGGCGAACGCTTTGTGATCCTCCTGACTCACCGTTTGCTCTTCGCAACGGCCTTCTCCGCGTCGGAGAGTATTTCGGTGAGAGTGGCGCCGAGTGCTTTAGCGATGCGGTCCATGTTGGTGAGCGTCACATTTCTCTCACCGCGCTCGACCGATCCTACGTAAGTTCGATGAAGGCCACATCGTTCCGCGAATGTCTCCTGGCTCAGCCCCAGAGACTGACGACGGTCCCGAACAATCTGGCCTAGTGCGCGTTGTATTGCGGGAAAATTCACGCAACTCAGCTATCCGTATGATGACTTTGCGTCTACAGACTATGGGTAGCGTAATAGCTCAGGCGCGAGTCGAGGGCGCCGAGTGGCCGTTGCCGTCAACGGGCTCGCACGAATCTCCGAAGTTGGTTGGCGACACGTGCTGTCGTACTAAGCTCGCACTGCCAGACAACCAGCACCCGAAACCCTCTGTTCTGTAGGGAAGCGAGCACCCGCAAATCCCTCTGCCGGTTGAGGCGCAGTTTCCTATTCCAGTAAGCCTTGTTGGACTTAGGCCGCGTGGCTCTTGGGCAGCCGTCATGCGCGTGCCAGAAGCAGCCGTGGACGAAGATCGCCCAGCCTCGAGCGGCATTGGCTAGATCGGGAGAACCGGGGAGTTTTCGGTTGTTCAGTCGATAGCGCGCTCCGAGGCTGCTCACCAAGGAGCGGACTACTCTCTCCGGGCCAGTGTTGCGGCTACGAACTGCAGCCATTCTGCGGGAGATAGTTTCTGGGGATTGCGTTCTTCTACTCACTTTCCTTTTCGGATGGCGCGCCGAATTTCGGTGGCGACAGCATGAGCGAGCAGGGGCGGCACAGAGTTGCCGATCTGCATAAACCCATGCCACTTGGTATCGTGGAACACGAAGGAGTCAGGAAATGAGTGAAGCCTTGCGGCTTCACGAAGACATATGCAGCGGGGAAGATCTGGGTGAATCGGGCGTGGCGCCATGAACCGACCGTTCTCGAATCCGGTCCCGGCGCGAAGTGTCGGTGCGACCCCGGACGATTTCAACCGTATGAAGCGACTAACTTTGTCTGCATCGCCCGCTTCAACACGACCGAACCTTCGAACTGTTTTGGCCGAGTGCTCAGTCCTCGCGAAGCCAGTAATGACTCCGTTGGATTTCCCAACTCTGATCGCTCTCAGTCGGCGGACATACGGATTGGGTTTTCTGAGCTTGCCACTATAGCCATCCCCATCCACGAGTTTGGACTTCTCCACTCGCTTTAGATCTGCGATCGCCATCGCTACCGACACGTGCTGGCTCCGGATCTTAGGGTACTTGGGCGGAACTTCACCCACGCGATAGCCGAGAATGAACACGCGCTTTCGCCGTTGTGGAACCCCGAAGTCTGCCGCGTTTAACAGTCGTATGGGTTCCACGATCGCGTAGCCCTCGGCTTTTACGGCCAGCTTAAAGCTCGAGATCAATCGGCGATACTTTTTTTGCAGAAGCCCCGCCACATTCTCCATAACGAAGTATCGCGGGCGCAACTCGCCTACGATGCGCGCGAACTCTAGAACTAGTTGGTTCCGCGGGTCCCCTTTGCGTCGCTTACCTCCAACCGAGAATCCTTGACATGGGGGTCCTCCGACAACGAGAGAGATCGATTTCCCAGCCAACTTTGCTTTTCTTCGGATCTTTCCGCCGGTGAGGTCCTCAAGATCGGCACAGATTGAGACGGAATCAGGAAAATTGCGTTCGTGAATCTCTGCGGCGATCTCGCTCGAATCTACGCCGGCGGCCAACTGAAACCCCGCGTGTTGAAACCCTAACGACATTCCGCCGGCCCCGCAGAACAGATCTACGAAGACATCGCGAGCCGTTCCGGGTGAGCGCGGGGTTCGAGACGCACGTTGTGAGCGACGAGTAGCAACAGCCGCTTTGGTCACAGATCGACCTCGGCCAGCAAAGGATAGTACTGATACAAATTGGCGTACGCTCGAATCTGTTCGGCATCGAGCGGGAACGAAGGGCGAGGTGTTCGGCTCGGGAGGCAGAGATCCAGCGCCGCACGCTCTTTTGGCGTTAGAGGGGGAACGGCTATCGGGAATAGGGTCTCGCCCGTCAGAAAATGAAATTCCGACTGCAAGGGAGCGCTATCGAGCGTCGCTCTGTCCTTCGCGTCGACTAGAGCAAGCCCCAACGTCACCATGGGCGCTCCGTCTTTGTAGTAGAACGAAAATAGAGGATAGCACGCCAACCCTTCGGCTGCGGCCCTACCGTTCTGAATGAGCAAATCCTTGCAGAACATCCAGAGTAGGTGCACGAGCAAGTAAGGGAAGAGGTCGGCGATGTCCGACGTCGCACCGTACCGCTTGGCGATCTTTGATCTGTTTCGCCAAACCGAACGTGCCGGCTCGCCGAACGTTTTTACCAAGCTCGCAGTTTTCTCCTCCGATCCAGCGGCCTGTCCCCACGGTGGCCTCGCGTCGTAAGTCACCATCAGAACACTCCCGGAGACGAGATTGCCCGCCAGAAACGAAACGTCGCCGAGTGAGTCGAGCTCTGGCTGGAAGTCGTAGTCCAGCCAGACAATCGTGGCGTTCTTCCATTTCAGCTTGGGCAAGACTTCGGACGAGTCGCCTTCAACAACCCTGACGCAGCGGAAAGGCCGATTGAATACCGCGCGGCGATAGCCTTCCGAGCGCTCGATGGATGTCAACGACGTCAAACGCAGTCGGCGGTGCGCGTAGAGGAAATCGGAGAACCACATCGACCCAAAGCCGACGTAGCCATACTTCTTCGAGGAGAACCGCCCAATCACGTGAGAGAGCGCCTCGAAAATCATCTTTCGCTGCGTCCTCTTGTTGGGCCGGACGGCGTAGTTGATCTTCTCGTAAGATTGCATTCGCGTCAGTCGACGTTGTTTGAGTAGTAGTAGTCGAACGTCTTACTGCCTACCTGTGTCGCTGACATAGTCGACTTGCCGAGGGCGGCGGCGACTTTTGCAACTTCGCGTTTCGGCTTTTGGTAGATGATGTTGACCCACGTCTGGCTGGCGCGTGGAACTTGAGGGGTTTTCATGGATTGGGTGACAGAGACCTCCGCCGGCTTGACAGGGCCAGCCGCGCGCTCGAACTCCTTTGCCTTCTCCGGGTTCGCTTTTCTCGCTCGCGAGTATCGAATGTAATCCCGCGATGCCTCCTGCATCTTCGCTCGAGCTCGTCTGTAGATGACGCTGTCTACATCCACATCGTTCTTCGTTGTTGTCCAAGGAACTACATACGGCTCATCGGAACGGAAGGAGACAATCCCGATGAAACCATTGTACTGAGGATGCCACTGCGGAAACGCTGCCATTCCCCAGCCAGTTCGATCGGACTTGTCCGCGGCGAGGACAACGCGGTTGTTGCAGAGCACGTACCATCCCCAAGCCGAAGCGTCTTCATCATCATCGGAATCCGGGCGCGTATTGTCCGCGGCGCTCGCAGCTCCGGCCCAGAGTTCGACATCAACGTCGACTTTCTTCGATCGCGGTGACGGGCTCGCGACTGACTCTTTCCACTTTTTGTGCGACGGCTGAAAGAGCTTGCTTTTGAGGAAGGTGATGTCGATCGGACGAACGCTTTCCGACTGAATTACGATTCGAAGGCCTTGGTTCAAAAACGCTGCGTAGGTTCGTGCAGTGGCACTGATCAGGCGGTGCTTGAACGCATCATTCTCGAATTCGTGTGCGACACCTGGATTTAGGTGAGTTACCTCGATCGTCGTTCCCGCCTTCGAACTCCCAGTCTTGGCGGGAGTGAGCTCGAGGTCCCACGTTTCCTCAGTGGCCCAGTCGTCCACGTCAACATTCATGGAGAATGAATCGGAATCAGTGGCCGACTTAATTCCAATGATGCGTCCTAACTTGAATAGTGCACGCTTCATTCCAATGCCGTAGATGCCGATTCCCTCCTCCGTATCGGCGTTCGTGTGCTTTCGAGGATCGCGACCGAAGTGAAATGCGTACTCGCAAGCGATATCGACAGGTATCCCGCCGCAGTTGTCGTGAATGCGGAAGTGAGTTTTGGAGAACGATATGGTGATCTTGTAGCCCTTGTAGCGGCTGCTCCCTGAACTAAGGGGGTGGGGCTTAGGCGCTTTGGAACGTCGTTGAGGGGAGGGATCGACGGCGCGAGTTGCACCGTCGACGCAGTTATCGATCAGATCGAGCACGCATGCGACGAGCGATATGTCGCGGGTGATCATGTCGATGAAGAATCGCTTATGTGGAGTCGCTTGGACCGTTCGGACCTGAGGTTTGGCAGAACTCGTCATCACCCCTCCCTCGGCCCTTACCGCAACATAAGCAAGACGGGCCGGTTCATTTGGAGGCGTTTGTCGAGGAGCGCCGCAGATAGGTCAAATCCGCCGTACTTTCGCGGACTTCAACGACACGGAGCCTAGGTCCGACTCAACCCGACAGCAGGTGGGCGATTCCTCGCTGTCCGGCGGCAGGGTTAGCGCGTCATCGCCTGGCAGGCGGGGCGCAGACCTCGAAGCCTCAGTTCAGATCTTTGGTACTTGTCCGCGGCGCGCCAGCTCGGCTTGGATCAGTTCACGGGCGACTGCTGTGCTGCAATCGTCCGACGCTGGTCACGCTCTCCCCCTGTGTCAGGGAAGTTGCCGCCTGATCTGATCCGCCGGAACGGCCGGATCATTTACAAACAGGATCGGGGCGGAAACGAGCATCGAGTTTGAAATACTCCGAGAAGTTCCGATCGAAAATGGTGGGCAGAATGACGACGCCGGCGGCCGGAGTGCGAATGCACTCTCGGCCGAAGTCGGAGTGGCGCAAGGGACGCTGTCGCGCTGGCTGCGTGACGCGAGTAGCGTCGGTGGCATGAAGTCCAAGCCCTCGCCGTCGGCCAAGCCGCATTCAAAGCAACGCAGCCCGCAAGACAAGCTGCGTCTTATCATCGAGGCTGCGGCTCTCAGTGGCGACGAGCTCGGCGAGTTCCTGCGCCGCGAAGGGATCCACGAAGCCGACCTTACGCGGTGGCGCGAGAGCTCGCTCGAAGGGCTGTCCGGCAAGGTTACGGTTGCAGCGACTGCGAACGCTACCGACAAGCGCGTGCGCGATCTCGAGAAGGAGCTGCGTCGCAAGGACAAGGCCCTGGCAGAAACTGCGGCGCTACTGGTGCTCCAAAAAAAAGTCCGCGCGATCTGGGGGGACGGGGGCGACGACACGTGAGCGCGGATCGCGAGGACGTCATGGTGATCGTCGCAGAGGCCGTGGGCGATGGCGCGCGGCAGCGTCGTGCATGCGAGATCGTTTGTCTGGACGTGCGAACCTATCAGCGCTGGTCTGTTCAAGGACCGGGCGGAGACCGCCGCATGGGACCGAAGACAGAGCCTGCCAACAAGCTGAATGCGCTCGAGCGTCAGAGAATCATCGAGGTGGCCACGAGCATGCAGTTTCGCGACATGTCGCCGAAGCAGATCGTGCCGCACCTGGCCGACTTCGGCGAGTACTTTGGCAGCGAGTCGAGTTTCTACCGCGTGCTGCGCGACTTCGGTGCGATGGCGCATCGGTCGCCGGCCAGGCGACCGACTGCGACTGCGCCGCGCGAGCACGCCGCCACCGGACCAGGGCAGGTGTGGAGCTGGGACATCACGTACCTGCGCAGCGCGGTGCGCGGCGCATTCCACTACCTGTACCTGATCGAAGACGTATGGAGCCGCAAGATCGTCGGCTGGGCTGTGCACGACGAGGAGGACATGGAACATGCAGCCGCGCTGATCACCGCGGCGACGGCGTCAATGCGGGTCGATGCCAGGAACCTCGTGCTGCATTCGGACAACGGCGGGCCGATGAAGGGCTCGACGATGCTGGCGACGCTGCAGCGGCTCGGGATCGTGGCGTCATTCAGCAGACCGAAGCGTGAGCGACGACAATCCGTATTCCGAATCGCTGTTTCGGACGCTCAAGTACCGGCCCGAGTACCCGCAGAGGCCATTCGCTTCGATCGACGAAGCGCGTGCCTGGGTGATCTGGTTCGTCGGCTGGTACAACGACGAGCACCTGCACAGCGCGATCGGCTTCGTCACCCCGGCGCAGCGTCACGCCGGCGACGACGTATCGATCCTCGAACGCCGCACAGCGGTCTACGAGAAGGCACGTCGGCGTCACCCTGGGCGATGGAGCGGTGAAGTGCGAAACTGGGAGCGGGTTACGGTGGTGAAGCTCAATCCACGGGACGCGCCCGTGGCGACGAATCCGGTTCAGGACATGGCGGCGTAATTCGAACTCAGGCGGCAACTACTTTGACACCGACCGCTCGCCAGTTCATCCCCCGAGCAGCCGCACCCGAACAAAGTCCTTGACCGGCTGCGGTACGACCTGCTTGAGCAGTTGCTCGACCGGATAGCGCAGTCGGAACAACAGGACGTCGAGCCCGGTAATTCGCAGGCAGCGTCGGGCAGCGACGATCGACCAGAGCCGCATGCCGCCGGTAGGGACTTCGTGGAACTCCGCCGGCCGGCGTGCCTTGACGAAGATGCCCGGCATGTAAGTGTCGGACTCTACGACCTCGATGTCGAGGTCGGCGAAGATGAGGCGCATGTCCTCGGCTTCGAACCGCCAGTAGTCGTACGGATACTCGTGGTAAGGGAAACCGCGCGACCTCGTCGTCACGAGCAGGACGCCGGCAGGCCGAAGCAGGTTCTTCAGGTTGCTGACCACCGTGCGCCAGTCGCGCGCGTGCTCGAGCATCTCGGTGCAGACCACGAGGTCGAAGGCCTCGCGACCAAAACGCGAGACCAGGTCCTCTGCACGGCAGATTTCGTCCACTCCGGGGCCTTCGGAAAGATCGACGCCGAGGTAGGACCGCGGCTGCATCCGCTCGATGTCGGCACGCAGCGAGCCGTTGACGTTCATCGAGCCGACCTCGATCACGTCCTTACCGGCGACGTCCGGCGCAAGTAGTGCGCGGCGGCCGAAATCGACGCAGGCCGGATTGCACATTGCGGCGAGACTTTCACGGATCCGGCCGCTGCGCTACCGGGGCTCGCGGCGAAACGGGACGTTGCTGGAGTCGCAGGTGCCTTCAGATCCTGGCGACGATCTCTTCGGTCGCCTGCCAGAGTTTTTCAGCCATCGCGAGATCGCGGCCGTTTCGCGACGAGCGCTGAACGTTGCAGTCGTAGAAATACTCGCCGCTGACGCCGGCCAGCGAAGGGTGCGTGGCCACGTAACACTGCGTTGCTGCGCCCTCGGGAATGGTCTTGAGCGCAATGGAATTGGCCGCCGAAAGGGCAGTGCGCGCAATGACGTTCATGTGCCGTCCGAGGTTTGTCACGATGACGCCGGGATGCAGCGCGTTGGCCGTGCGTGCGCTGCCATCGAATCGTCGCGCCAGCGAGCGGGCAAACAGGAGGTTGGCGAGCTTCGACTGCCCGTAGGCCTTCCACGGCCGATAGCCCTTCTCGAGCGTGAGGTCGTCGAACTGGATGCCGGCTTTCGGCGCCATCGTGTGAGCATCGCTCGACAGCATCACCACCCGGCCGTCGGCACTCAGGCTGTCGACGAGGCCGGTGACGAGAAGGAAGTGCCCGATGTGGTTGGTCAGGAACTGAAGCTCCTGTCCGTGCTTCAGCTCCCTTTGCGGCAGCGCCATGATGCCTGCGTTGCAAAGAATGACATCGAGCGCGATACGGAGTGACGTGGTTTTCTCGACGCAGGCGCGCACCGATGCCGGATCGGACAGATCGCAGGCAAGCGGTACCGCATCCGCGCCGAACATCCGGCACGCGGCCGCTGCACTTTGCTCGCTGCGCGCCACGCCGAGGATGCGCGCGCCGCGCATCGCAAGCACTCGCGCGCTCTCGCGGCCGAGCCCGGAGCCGACCCCGGTGACGAGCATCGTGCGGCCGCGAAGGTCGAGGCCCGCGGTGACTTCCTCCGCCGTCGAAGCGTAGCCGAAGCCGCTCGGGCCGCGGCGGCCCTTGATGATGGAGACGAGGGACATGGCGGCGGGTGCCAAAACTATCACCTTGCGCGAGGCCCGTTCAACGCCCCCTGCAACGGCGCTTTTGCGGGCGGCCGTTGCATCAGTGCAACCGGTAGCATTAGTCTGGCCCGCGGCCGCTGCCCCGCCGCCACGTTCCATGCATCCCATCGACGTTCGCTCGTGCCTTCGCTATGGACGCCAGACGTTCCGGCAGCGTCGCGGCTGGCTGATGGGAATCGCCGCCGTCCCCATCATCCTCGGCGTCGCGCCGCGTCTCATCCTCCAGCATGGTGGCCTGTCGTCGCCGGCGATCGCCGTCGGCGCGATCGTCAACGGCCTGGTGTCGGTCCTGGTCTCGCTCGGGACGGTGTCGTGTTTTCTCAAGGTTCACGAAGATGTGCAGGCGGCGCGCATTGCCGACCTCTGGCATCCGCGAGGCTTTGTCAGCTACCTGTGTGTGCAGATCCTCATCTGGACGATGCTCGTCATCGTGGCGATGCCCCTGCTGGCCGTGATGTTCGTCACGCACATGCAGGGCGGCGTCGCTGCCGCCATCGTGATCACAGCCCTCGCTCTCTCGGCGACTTTTGTCATCCGTTACAATTTCGCGTCGATCCTCGTGGTCGAGCGCGGCTGCGGTGCCATCGAGGCGCTGCAGGAGAGCGCAAAGATCCTGCGAGGGCAGACCGCCCGCATGCTGGCATTCAGCATGGCAGTCGCGGTCATCAACCTTCTCGGTGTCTTGTGCTTCGGGGTCGGAGTGCTGGTGACTGTTCCGATTTCCGTCATCGCGTGGATCCACGCTTTCCGCCAGGCCACCGGACGGCAACTGCCGGAGAATCCCACGGCTGCGCACGAATCGACGCCGACACTTTCGCAGGCGCAGGAGTAGGAAGGGAACCGCGACTTTTCGAACACCGCGGGCTTCGGCCGCGCGCCCAGTAGGATACAATCGACGGGCCTGCCTCGGTCCTGCCGGCGGGCGGGAGACGTCGATGAAGAATCCGATTCCACGCATTGCGCTCGCGCTGGTGCTCGTCTCGAGCGCGGCGCAGGCCCGAATGGGGCTGCCCGATGCGGCAGCAGCGCCGGACGCGGCCAGCCAATGCTCGCTCGTCAATCCCTGCGGCGACGTCAACGCCTCCGGCAGCGTTACCTCGGGCGACGCGCTGCTCGTGCTGAAAAAGGCCGTCGGCCAGGGTGTCACCGTCCAGTGCCCGGTGACCGGATCGGGAGCAGCCGCGGGCATCATCAAGACGGGCCAGACCACGTGCTTCGATTCGGACGGCAATGCGGCCGGCTGCGCGGGCACGCGGCAGGACGGCGAGCTGCAGACGGGTCTGGCGCGCAGCTTCACCGACAACGGTGACGGCACCATCACCGACAACACGACCAGCCTGATGTGGGAGAAGCTCTCGCTCGATACGAGCGTCCACGACGAAAGCGTCAGCTATACGTGGGACGATGCGTTCGGGAAGATCGCGTCGCTCAACTCCGCGAGCTTTGCAGGTCATGTCGACTGGCGCCTGCCGAGCATTTCGGAGCTCGAATCGCTCAAGAACTTCGGCGCGAGCGATCCGGCCGTCTATCCGGTCTTCAACTCCGACTGCGCCGTTTCGTGCACGGTGCTGACGTGCAGCTGCGGGCAGGCCAACTTCTACTGGTCGTCGACGACGAACCTCGGCAGCACGCTCGAGAAGTGGGGCGTGCTGTTCAACGCCGGCGTCACGAGCTCGATCCCGAAGACGTACAGCTACTACGTGCGCGCCGTGCGCAGCGGATCGTAGCGGGCAGGGGGACTGGAGTGCGGCACGACCGGCTTTAGTCCGTGCCTGTCCCCGGTATTCCAAGGTTGACGTTCGTCGCTTCGGGGCCGGCGGAGACGACGACGGCGAGAATGACGGAAACCACTGCGATCGTCGTCGCGAGCACCGTCGCGTAGTCGTTGCCGCGCGCTTCGGCCAGCGCAGCCTGGAACGGACCCATCCTTGCCATTGCGAGGTTGCCGAGCTGGTAGGCGAAGCCCGGCAGGATCGCGCGTACCGCAGCGGGCGACAGCTCGTTCAGGTGCGCCGGCACGATTCCCCACGCGCCCTGCACCATGAACTGCATCAGGAATGAGCCGATGCAGAAGAGCAGGGCGCTCGATGACCAGGCCCACAGCGGAATGACCGGAAGCGCGAGCACCGCAGCGAGCGCGATGGCGCGCCGGCGCCCGAGTTTTTCCGACAGGCCGCCGAAGAAGATTCCGCCGCACAGCGCGCCGAGGTTGTAGACGATCGCGATCGAACCCGTCGTCCGCGCGTCGAAACCGTGCTGGGTCTGCAGGAACGTCGGGTACAGGTCCTGGGAGCCGTGCGAGAAGGCATTGAAGCATCCCATCAGCAGCACCATGAACAGCAGCAGCGGCCACGACGCGCGTACGGCCTTCAGTGCGTCGCGCCCACGCAGCGCAGGCTGCCGTTGCCCCGCCAGCCATACCGGTGATTCTTCGACGCTGGCGCGGATGTACAGCACCAGCACTGCCGGCATCGCGCCGACGATGAACATTCCTCTCCATCCGAGCGCATCGAACGCGAACGCGAACAGTGCGGAGGCCAGCAGGTAACCGATCGCATAACCTTCCTGCAGGACGCCGGAAAAGAAGCCGCGGCCGGCCGCGGGCAGCGATTCGAGCGCCAGCGCGGCGCCGACTCCCCATTCGCCGCCCATCGCGAATCCGAACAGCGCGCGAAGCGCGAGCAGGGTGCGCAGATCCGGCGCGAACGCCGAGGCGAGCTCGCACACCGAGAAGCTGACGATGTTGATCATCAGCACGGGGCGGCGTCCGTAACGTTCGGCGAGCGCGCCGAACACGAGGGCGCCGAGCGGCCTCATCGCCAGCGTAAGGAAAATGCCTTCGGCGACGGCCTTGACGTCGCAGTGAAACTCACCGGCGATCGACTTGAGGCAAAAGACGAAGATGAAAAAGTCGAAGGCGTCGAGCGACCAGCCGGCTACCGCCGCAACGAAGGTATGACGCTCCGAAGGCGTCAGGCTCGAAAAAAGCCCGCGAAACGTCATCGATCGTATTTCCACGCTGCGGTCTGAAGCGGCTGGGGACAGGCACCGGCGACGAGGCGCACGCCGCGGGGGCCGGGCCCGGGCGTCTCAGCCGTCGAGCTCGGCGCGGGCCTTTTCTCCGAGCTTCCTGGTGAAGCTCGTCAGGTGCAGCAGCGCGGCCGCGCGCGATCCGAAGCGATAACCGAGCTTGGAGAGCGCGCTCTCTTCGGAGTCCGCATCGCGAGCGACCCAGCGAGACGACTGGTCCTTCAGGCTGTCGAGGCGTGCAACGTCGGCAGCCGACGGCGGCGGGTTTGGAAGATCGGCCGGCATCGCCTTGAAGTCGACGACGTGGAACCACAGGAACTGCTCATCGACGGCAACGTCGAGCGTGACCGGATGAGCTCCGGAGCCGGTGTTGCCTTCGACTTCGTCGTCGTCGACGACAACCGTGACGGCCACCATCGGGTGCCCGAGAAGGGGCGAGGCGAGCGCCGATTTCGGCGCACCGGCGGCTGCCTTCCAGATCGCGTGGATTTCGTCTTCCTGCAGGTGCCCGTAGGCCTCGGTGAGAGTCAGGCCGACGCCATGTCCCTGGGTGCATTCCCACGTGTCGAAATCCCCGTTGCGCCTGGATGCCAGAGGCTGGCGGCACTGAGGACAGCGGTACTCGAGATCAGCCATCGAATTCCCCGAAAGCCTGCGACGCGTTTCGCGCCGGCGCTCTTGCGCCGGGCGCTCGAAGACATAGCACAGCACGGCGCGTGCGCCTACCCCGTGGGGAGCCGCGGCGGGAGCCTCGAAAACCGGAAATTCGTGGAAAGGGAAAAATCGGCACGGTGCGGGCACGCCGTCGCCGGCGTGCCCGCACCGCTCCCGATCATCACGACCCGCAGGCCGCAGGATCAGTAGTGAGTCTCGGTATGGGTCGTCGTGCTGTGCTCGGTCACCGTCGGGTCGGCCGGGACAGTCACGGATTCGCGCGTCGTCTGCTGGCGAGTGACGTGCTCGCTGCTGCAGCCGCTGGCAACCCCGACAAAAGCGAGAAGGCTCAGAACGGTAATGGCTTTTCGCATGGCTTTTCTCCTTCCGGCCGGGCACCTCGCGGCGCGGGGAACCCCGCGCACGAGGGCCGGACGTCTAACCGGACGCTATCGCGTCGTCGTCTCCGAGTGCGTGGTGCTCTCCTTGACGGTGCGCGCAGGGCCGGTCTGCACCACGCGCGTCACGACAGTGCGGCCGCCTTCATTGGAGTACTCCACCGTTACCGGGGAGTTCAGGATCGCCTCCGAAGAGACGGTCTTGCCGTTGGCGTCGACGAACGTGGTTTCCTTCGAGTAGTTGTACGTAACCGGTGCCGACGATTCGTCCGATTTCAGGATGATCGTCGACGTCGAGGGATTCATCTCGGAAACGACACCGGAGTAGGTGGTCGTTTTCGACGAGCTGGTCGTAACGGTCTGGGCGGAAGCGACGGCGACGCTGGCCAGGACGCCGAGGGCTACGCCAAGGGTAGTGGAAGTTAGCGATCTGTAGGACTTCATAGGGTATTCTCCTTCTGCGTGATCCTGACGGGCCAGATGGCGACACTGCAATCCCGCGTCGCTGCCTGCAAGACGTTCCGCTCCACTCATTGTTCATCTTCGCCCACTCGCGAGGGCGGTGCGCAAGCGGGGCAACTTCCCGGTGCGCAAATGCGTGTGGAGCGCATCCAGGGCGCGATGCCCGACGGATGCTCGAGTGATTCTCGAATGAACCGGCCACTCCATCGTCGCAGAGCGCGAATGACCGTCCGCGCAGCATGTGAGGCATGTCGCTTCTGCAAGTCCCGGTTGCGAGGGTTCTGTTTACCGGTGCAAACCCCGGTTAGAATGACGCGCAGGTGTAGTCATTCCAGCCCTGCCTGCAAGAAGGCGGCGCAGTTGCCATCAGCGGCAGCGGCCGCGCCGCCGGAGGAAGGTCGATGAGCCCAGTGAAGATCCTCGCAATCCTGCTGATCGCCGGCGGTGCGGCCGCGTTGGCATACGGACAATTCAGCTACACGCAGGAAACCCACGAGGCCAAGCTCGGGCCGCTCGATCTTGCCGTCAAGGAAACGCGCAACGTCGTGATTCCGCAGTGGATGAGCGCCGTCGCCGTCGGCGGCGGTGTGTTGATATTCATTCTCGATCGGCGCTGAGCGTGCGTCACCTCGAGACGAAGCCCTCTGCGGCGGCCATAATCCATCGGACCCATCGGAGGTTGTCATCATGAGATTTCACCGACTCGCCTTTTGCGCGCCGCTGGCGATGGCGGGCTTCGTCGCGTGCAGCAGCGTCGCGATGCTGAGCGCCGATCTTGCGGCACCGTCCGTCGCCGCAGCCCAGGATATCGACGATGCGTACTTCTACTCTGCGCTCGCGCCGAACGGAGAGTGGTTCTACCAGGCCGATCTCGGGTGGGCGTGGCATCCGACTCACGTCGGTCCAGGCTGGCGCCCGTACACCGAAGGTCGCTGGGAATGGTCGGACGATTACGGCTGGACCTGGGTTTCCGACGAGCCGTGGGGCTGGGCCACGTACCACTACGGTCGCTGGTACTTCGATCCCTACTACGGCTGGTCGTGGATACCGGGCCACGTCTGGGCCCCGGCGTGGGTGAGCTGGCGATCCGAGGCCGGATACGTCGGATGGGCGCCGCTGTGGCCAGCTTTCTTCGATGAGCATCCGGAATACCGCTGGGACTCCTGGGACCACGACCGCGACTGGGACAGCCGCAATCACGACCGCGACTGGGACCGCTGGATCTTCACGCGCGACCGCGATTTCACGTCCGATCGCGTCGGTCGCCTTGCGGTTCGCGACATGGGCGAACGCGACGACATCTTCCGCCAGTCGCGTGACGTGACGCGTTTCGACCAGAACCGGCCGGAGCAGATCGGGCACAGCATCGATCGCACGATGATCGAACGAGCGGTCGGTCATCCGGTGCGTACGGTGCACGTCGAGACGTCGGACCGGCCGGTGACGAACCACGACGCCCACAGCGACCGGATCCAGATGTTCCGCCCTCACGTCCGCGAGACGCCGGACCGGACGCCGGATCGGCTGGGCCTTGCAAAACCGGCTTCGCAGCAGCCGCACGAGGCCGACACCATCCGCAAGGAAAAGCAGCGCATCGACGCGGTGCCGGAAAAGGACCGTACCGCCACCGGCCGCCAGCACCCGCGCGAGGGACACGACGAGCACGGCGCGGCGCCTTCCGCAGTCGAGCGCGAGAACGCGCGGCCGAATGCGGATGCGGGCCAGAACCGGGAGAACCAGCCGGGCGGCCGTGAACCGCAGCAGATGCAGCAGCGCGACCAGCAGCAACGGCAAAAGCAGCAGGAACAGCAACAGCGCCAGCAGGAGCAGGATCAGCGACGCCAGCAGCAAGTGCAGCAGCGCGACCAGCAGCAACAGCAGAAGCAGCAGGAACAGCAGCAGCGCCAGCAGGAGCAGGATCAGCGACGCCAGCAGCAAGTGCAGCAGCGCGACCAGCAGCAACAGCAAAAGCAGCAGGAACAGCAACAGCGCCAGCAGGAGCAGGACCAGCGGCGCCAGCAGCAGATGCAGCAGCGCGAGCAGCAACAGCAAAGGCAGCCGCCGCCGCAACATCCGCAGCCGCAGGAGCATGGAACGAACGAGCAGCCGCCGCGCGGCGGCCCGGCGCCCGCGCCCCACAGCGGGGGCCCGCAGCAAGGAGGCCCGCACGGCGAAGGCGCACCCGGTCAGCCGCCGGCTCCCGCATCCGGAAACGAGGGAGAGCGCCAGCCGGCGCACTGATCGTCGAGCATGAGCAACGAGCTCGCCTGCGATTGCATCGAGCGCAGGCGAGCTCGCGTTCCATCGCGCAGGACGCCGGCTGCAAGAGTCGCAAGCGGCGACGTTCCCTTGTTGCCTCGTTGGTTCGACTCAACGGTCGTGCGCGATCACGCGCAGCATCATCACAAAGTGTGCATCTGCGTCTTCCCTCAAGCGCGGTTGCAAGCGCGGTTGTCGCTCGAATGAGGGATGATTGTGCGCAGATGCGTGCGCATCCGCCTGCGTGAAAAGAAAACCCTTCACGGACCCGCTTGCCCCATTTATGTTGAATTTCGAAGGACGGCGGGCATCGAAACGCTGACTGTTCGACGAACATGAGTGCTCCGCGCAGCGCTGCGGCGACGCGGAAAATCTCAAGGGAGAGCGCAAATGAACTGGGATCAGATCGAAGGCAACTGGAAGCAATTCAAGGGCGGCGTCAAAGAGCGCTGGGGGAAACTGACCGATGACGAACTGTCGACCATCGGCGGCAAGCGCGACAAGCTGGCCGGTCTGCTTCAGAAGAAGTACGGCATGGCCAAGCAGGCAGTCGAAGACGAAATCTCGAAGTACGAGACCAGCCTCGACGAGGACGTGGAGATGGAGCAGCGGGCTAAACGCAGCTCCCACTGACGGTAGCCGTCCACGACGGGGCCCTCAGACCGGGGTCGCCCGTCAAGGAGAAAGGCATGTTACATTACGCGATCGTATTCTTCGTCATTGCACTGATTGCTGCAGTGCTCGGCTTCAATGGAGTGGCGGGAATGTCCGCCCAGATCGGCTGGCTCTTTGCCGTCCTCGCCTTGATCTTCCTGGTCGTGGCGCTGCTCGGCGGTGGTCGCGGCGGCAACATCACGACGATTCCTTGACGACACGGCGCTGCACGTTTGAAGCGGCAGCCGGGCACCCTTGCCCGGCTGCCGGCAGCAGCCGTCGAGGCGGCGACGCCAGGAACCGTTGGAAATCGAGTTGCGCCGCCGCCGAGGAGAAAAGCCCATGAAGCCGCAATCCATTTCGAAACTGTTCAGGCTTGGCGCCTGCTGCGCGGTCCTTGCGCTTGCCGGCCCTGCCTGGGCGAAAACACCCGCTGATGCGTGGATCACTACCAAGGCCAAGCTCGCGCTGATGACCTCCGAGGGCGTGAGCTCCAATTCCGTCAACGTCGACACGGTGGACCACCAGGTCACGCTGCACGGCACCGTGGCCAGCGCCGACGAAAAGCAGAAAGCGGAGACGGCCGTCCGTTCCATTGACGGCGTGAGCAATGTTCGTGACCTCCTGCAGGTGGTCCCAGCGTCGCGCGAGAACGCGGTACAGCGCACCGATGCCGAGATTTCCAGGCAGGTGAGTGACGCGCTGACGAGCCAGCCTTCCCTCAAGAGCAGCAGCATCTCGGTCGCGTCGGTCAACAACGGCGTCGTCTTGCTCAAGGGAAATGCCAGGAGCCTGACCGACCACCTGACCGCGGTGCAGACCGCTCGCGGCGTTCCGGGCGTGCGGCGGGTCGCCAGCGAAGTCCAGAGCAGCGACGCGCTGGCGGATTCGCAGATCTGGAACGAATCGCGCTACTCGGCCTCCAACGAGCCTCCGCCCGCGCCCGCTGCGAATGAACACCGCAGCCTGACGGGCGAAGCGAAAGATACGGCGCGAAAGACCGGACGCGAGGCGGAAGACATCGCGCGTGACACTGGCCATGCCGTTGCGGGCGCGGCCCGCACCACTGCCGATGCGGCCACCGACCTGTACGCCACTTCGATGATCAAGATGCGCCTGCTGGCGGACCGTGAAACTCCGGCGATGGACATCAACGTCGACACCACCGGCGGCGACGTCACGCTGTTCGGCATCGTCCCCAGCGAGCAGGCGCGTCACGAAGCGGAAAACGAAGCGCGCAAGGTTGCCGGCGTTCGCAGCGTCAAGAACGAGCTGCAGGTCGTTGCCGATGCGAAGAAGCCGGACGTGACGGCGAAGGACGACCAGCTCGAGTCCGACGTCAAGCAGAGGCTGAAAGCGCGTGACGACTTGAAGGACGTCAATGCGGACGTGAAAAATTGCGTGGTTCGCCTGTCGGGTACGGTGCCGTCGGGCGAGGAGAAGGTCGAGGCGAGCCAGGTGGCCCGGGCGACGCGTGGCGTCTGCTCGGTGCAGAACGACGTTCGCCTGCACGAATGACCGCACGCTGACAGAGGCGCACAGGCCGGATGCGTCCAGAGCAGCCGCATCCGGCCGAGTGGCCGCCCGGAACCGCGGATCCCGCAAGGAGAACCGGTTCCGAGGCGAGCCCCTCGCGGCCTTCGTGGAAGGAAACAGGGGCAGCGGATGATGAAGGTGCAAAACATTCCGTCGCGGCGCGAAAGGCAATCTTCCCCGATGCCGCCGCCCGCCGATCCTGCCGGGGCCGCTGCGGCGCCGTCGGTGCCTGCAGCGCTCGAAAAACTTGCTTCGGCAACTCACAGGGTCATCGCCAAGCGGATCGACTTGGTGATGCTCGAGAACGAAGAGCTGATCTCCCAGCTTCTCATCAAGGCGTCGTTCCTCGCATTCGGCGTGGTCGCCGGGCTCGCGGCCTGGTTCACTGCGCTGCGCGCAGTCGTGCCGTACATGCTTCCGGGACGGGACTACCGGCTGCAGCTCCTGCTGTTCGCAGCGGTAAACCTCGTGCTCGCCTTGATCGTCATTCCAATCGTCGTGACGCGTCCTCGCCGCAAACTCGCCAGCGAGCACGAAGGAAATGTCACGCACCAACCAGTCTCCGGCGACAACGCCGCTTTCACCGCGAGGGACACGCGATGACCGAGGACCGGTCGCAGGTTTCGCACAGGCAGGTCTCGCACAGGCAGGTCTCGCACAGGGAGGATGAGCTTCTGCAGAGCATCGAGCAGGACGAGGAGACCCTGCGCGAGGCCGTGCACGAACTCGCGCAGGCCACCGAGCAGAAGCTCGACGTGACCCGTTACATCGGTGACGCGCCGATCCAGTGGCTGGCCGGCGCTTTCTGCCTCGGATTCTGGCTCGGCTTCGATCGCAGCGAGTCGGCGTTCCAGGCGCATCGCAGGAGAGGATGATGATCGGCGAAGAAGACTACTCGAGCAACGGCGAGGATCGACCCCTGCAACATCTTACATCGAGCGTCCGCAACGACGTGGCAGCCGTGCGCACGACGGCCACCGGCCTGGAGCAGCAGATCGAGGCTTTCGTGCGGGAGCGCCCGCTGGTGGCGGTGTTCGGCGCGCTCGGGCTCGGCTTCATCGTCGCACGCCTCGTGTCGAGGAGGTGACGAGATGACAGCAGAAACCGGAGTTCCCAACGGAATGAATGTCGGACCGCGAGGCAATCCTTCGACTTCCTCGCGCGCGACTTCGCGCACGTCGCTTCCCCAGTCCCTGACCGAAGCAGGCCGCCAGCTTCGCGGTGACGTCGAGAGCCTGGCGTCGCACGCGTCGTCGGCGCGCAGCGAGGTGGTCGATTTCATTTGCGACTACGCACGCGAACGCCCGATCGCCACCGTCGCGACGGCCGCGGGCGTTGGCTACCTGCTAGGCGGCGGACTCGGCTCCAGCATTACCCGCCTCGCGTTAGGGATCGGCTCGCGCCTGGCGGTGGCCGTGGTCGCACGCGAACTCGGTGCTTTGCCCTCGACGGCGCCGGCAGGGTCAAGATGATGATGCAGAACATCCAGGAAAATGCCGCGCGAGCACTGCGCGCAGGAGGCCCCATGACCCTCGACAACATCCTCCAGTCTCTTCCGACTCGTGAAGACATCGCCAAGGCCGTCGGCATGGAAACCCGCAATCCGACTGCCGATGTGTTTTCTACGCTCGGGATCTTCGGCACCGGCGTGCTGATCGGCGCAGCACTGGCGCTGCTGTTCGCGCCGAAGCCTGGCAGCGAGATGCGCCGCGACCTGAGCGATGGAATGCAGCAGTTCGGCCGCCAGGCGCGAAACGCGGCCGACTCCGCGTCGGAAAGCATGGGCAGCGAATCGTCGCGACCGAGCGCGGAATCCCAGTCACGCTCGGCGTACATGTCGTCCGGCCGCAACGTCTAAGCAGCGTTCGTGCGGAATTGCCTGGGATTGCGCGCGCATCCACGCGCGCAATCCCAGGCTTTTCAGCGCATCGCAAATCCCAGGAGTCTTTCGATGACGGAACATCCGGGACAGAGCACCTCCATCTGGATGTCCAGCGCGACTCCCGGGTTCGGGCGCCTTGGCGGCGACGTCTCGGCTGACGTCTGCATCGTCGGAGCCGGCGTTGCGGGACTGACGACGGCGCTGCTGCTCGCGTACGAAGGAAGATCGGTGGTCGTACTCAACGACGGCCCGATCGGCGGCGGGCAGACCTGCCGCACCACAGCCCATCTGTCGACTGCGATCGATGCGCGCTACCACGAGATCGAGCGGCTGCACGGCCGCGATGGCGCGCGCCTGGTGGCCGATAGCCATGGCGCCGCGATCGACTGCATCGAGCGGATCGTCGAGCGCGAAAGCATCGACTGCGGTTTCGAGCGCGTCGACGGTTATCTGTTCGCCAATGCCGGACGCGACGTGGACGAGCTGGACTACGAGCTCGACGCGGTCCGCCGCGCCGGCCTCACGGCGGTGGATCGCCTCGAGCGTGCACCGTTCGAGCAGCTCCACGTCGGCCCCTGCCTGCGCTTCCCGCGCCAGGCCCAGTTCCACCCGATGCAGTACCTGGCCGCTGTGGCTACGGCACTGCAGAGCTTCGGCGGGCGCATCTTCTGCGGAAGCCGCGCCCGCGAAATCAGCGGTGGGCGGCCTGCTCGTGTTCATACGGAGAATGGCGACGTCCTGGCGACCGACTCCGTCGTCGTCGCGACCAACACGCCGATCAACGATCGCGTGGCCATCCACACGAAGCAGGCCGCCTACCGCACCTACGCGATCTCGATGAAGGTCGAGCCTGGTTCCGCACCGCACGCGTTGTTCTGGGATACGGCCGATCCTTACCACTACGTGCGACTTTACACCGGCGCCGACGGCGAAGGCCGCGAGTCCCTGCGTGACACGCTGATCATCGGCGGCGAGGACCACAAGACCGGGCAGAGCGACGATGCCGCCGACCGCTACCTGCGTCTGGAAGACTGGGCGCGCGGCCGTTTTCCGGTGGTGGGGCGTCCCATCGACTCGTGGTCCGGCCAGGTGCTGGAGACCATCGACGGAATCGCGTTCATCGGTCACAACCCGCTGGACAGCGAGAACGTCTACGTCGCGACCGGCGATTGCGGCATGGGCATGACTCACGGAACGATCGCCGGCCTGCTTCTTACCGACCTCATCATGCAGCGCGAGAACGAGTGGGCGCGCCTCTACGACCCGTCGCGCAAATCGCTCAAGGCCGTCGTGCGCTACGCAGCGGAGAATACCAACACCGCCTGGCAGTACACGGACTGGCTGACGCCTGGGGCCACGACGCGCGTCGGCGAGCTCAGGCCCGGCTGCGGCGCGATTCTTCGCCGAGGCCTTTCCAAGGTCGCGGTTTATCGCGACGAAGAGAGCAACGTGCACGTGTTGTCGGCTGTCTGTCCGCATCTCGGCGGCGTCGTGCACTGGAATTCGGCCGAGCATACCTGGGACTGCCCATGCCACGGCTCGCGCTTCGATGCGCTCGGCCGCGTGATCGAAGGGCCAGCCAACTCGGACCTGCAACCGGCAGAGACGGAACCGGAGGCCGAAATCGAGGCGCCGGGCGCCGGCCCTTCTGCCCACCAACCGCACCACGGGAGTCCGCGATGAAAAAGTACACATTGCCCCAGCTTGCTTACGACTATTCGGCGCTGGAGCCGCACTACTCCGCAAAGCAGCTCGAGCTGCACCACGACAAGCATCACGCCGCCTACGTCGAAGGCGCGAACGCGGTGCTCGAGAAGCTCGAAGCGGCGCGCGAGAAAAAAGATTTCAGCGCGATCAACCAGCTTCAGAAGAACCTTGCGTTCCATCTTTCCGGCCACGTGCTGCACTCGCTGCTGTGGAACAACATGTGCCCGAAAGGCGGCGGTGACCCCGACGGCGAGCTGAACGCCGCCGTGCGCGAGTACTTCGGCAGCGTCGACGCGATGCGCGCGCAGATGACCGAGGCGGCCATCGCGGTGCAGGGCTCGGGTTGGGCGACGCTGGCGTGGGAACCGGTCGGAAAGATGCTCGTCGTCGAGCAGATCTACGACCATCAGGGCAACATCGGCAACGGCACCGTGCCGCTGCTCGTGCTCGACATGTGGGAGCACGCCTACTACCTGCAGTACCAGAACGGGAAAAAGAGCTGGGTCTCGGCGTTCTGGAAGCTCGTCAACTGGCAGGACGTCGCGTCGCGGTTCTCGCACGTGCGTGAGCTGGACCTCGACCTCGCGCCCGGCCGGCGCCAGATGCAGGCCCGGCGCTCGGCCTGACTGCCCGCCGGCGTTCGAGCGTTGGAATCGGCGCCTGAGGCCCGACTCGTCCTGAATTATTGATAAGTCACAGGGGCCCGGATCCCCGCTTGTCGCGAATTCGGCAAACTGAAACGCCTCGCGCCGGCGCGCCGGTCGCGCCGGGCCCTGAGGCGGACTCGCCGCACCCCCGCAACGACTTGCGATTTCGCGGGCTTGGCGGACGACCGCTTCGATGGCGACGATCGTCGCGCCGGTGAAAATCCCGTGTAGAAAAGGGCACGGAGAGTCGAGGCGGCGGAGCCCTGGTTCGCACTGTGTCGAAGAACACGGCGCCCGCGCCATTTCGCTTTACAGACGCACGCTTAGAGGGTACGAAACCAATGTGGACGGGTGCCTAGGGACGGACGTCCATCGAACCCGGTAATTCCACCGGGGTCGCCACAGGGGAGAGTCAGGAAAATGAGGAATACCACGGTCACTGCGGCGGCGTTCGCGACGTTGCTGTTCGCAGCGACGGGAGCACGGGCGCAGGTCTCGACGAACATCTGTGGCGATGTCGACGGCAGCGGCGCCGTCGTCGCATCCGATGCGCTGAAACTCCTGCGTTTTGCGGTCGGGCAGAACGTTCAGATCGCATGTCCGGCAGCAATCGGCAGCGGCGGGGGCCTCTGCTGGGATGTCAACGGCAACGCGATCTGCGATGCCGCCGAAGACGTCAATAGCGACGGCAGCTGCGATGTTCTCGACTGCCAGGGGCCGGCGGGCCCCACCGGACCGCAAGGGCCGGCTGGTGCGGCCGGAACTCAGGGTACGGCAGGCGTCCAAGGCGACGCAGGCCCGAAGGGAGACAAGGGCGATTCCGGCGACATCGGACCGTCAGGTCCGGCCGGATCTGCGGGTGCGCAAGGTGTTGCTGGTCCCACCGGAGCAGCAGGAGCAGCAGGAGCACCCGGCTCGCAAGGTGCGCCGGGTTCCCAAGGCGCCAAAGGTGATACGGGAACCGCGGGATCCGTGGGACCGATTGGTCCCACCGGGCCTGCTGGCACTCCCGGTGAAGCAGGTCACGACGGAATTCCCGGACCTCCGGGATCGACGGGCCCTCCGGGGCAGAACGGCGGTCCCGGCCCCACCGGTCCGACCGGCTTCGAAGGACCTCCGGGACACGACGGCATTCCGGGACCTCCGGGCGCCACGGGTCCGCCAGGCTTGCAAGGCAAGGATGGAGTCCCCGGACCTCCGGGATCGACGGGACCTCCGGGACTGCAGGGTAATCCGGGCAAAGACGGAGTTGCCGGACCTCCGGGCTCGACGGGCCCTCCGGGACAGACCGGCGCGACCGGAGTTCCAGGATCGCCCGGCAAAGATGGAATTCCCGGACCTCCGGGATCGACAGGCCCTCCGGGGCAGGTCGGCCCGTCTGGTGCGCTCGGACCCCCGGGCCAGGACGGAATTCCCGGACCTCCGGGATCGACGGGACCCCCGGGTCAGAACGGCAAGGACGGCGCCGCCGGACCGCCGGGATCGACAGGCCCTCCGGGATTGACCGGATCCACCGGCCCTGCCGGCAAGGACGGCGTCCAAGGACCTCCGGGATCAACCGGACCTCCGGGACAGACCGGCGCCGCCGGCCCTGCCGGAGCTCCTGGACAGGACGGCGTCCAGGGACCTCCAGGATCGACAGGCCCTCCGGGACAGGTTGGCGCGACCGGCCCGCAGGGAAATGCCGGCACCCAGGGTGCGCAGGGAACGGCAGGCCAGGACGGCCAGTCGCCCGGATGGACGCAGAACTTCGCGACCGCAAACATCAGCTCGGTGACGACCGACGTGCTCTCGCAGCACGTCACCGGCGTCACTAACTACCTGATCGATGCCAAGGTGAACGCGCCTTTCGGGAACAATGCGAAGCAGGTCACCTGCACCTTGACGGCGGTCGAAAACGGCGTCGCCACGGTGATCGACTCTTCGGATACGCTGCTGATCGGCAGCTCGACGACGACGGCCAAGGGCGTGCTCTCGCTGAACGGTCGCTACGTTCCGACGGGTGGGTCGGCGGTCGGAATCGACCTGATCATGGGCTGCGCGACCGCAGGTGACACTCGCATCCTGACCAAGGGTGCGATGAACATCTACGGCGCAAAAGCGATGTAAGAACACGCAGGCCCGCCAGCCTGCAAGTGCACGGGGGGTGTCCGGTTTTTCGGGCGCCCCCCGTTTTTTTGCGCCGCGTTGCCGCGCGTGGCAACGAGCCGGCAAAGAATCGCGACCGCCTGGAGAGAACCGATGAATGGATACCTGTGCGCGGGCGGCGGCTTTCTCGTCGCCGTGATCTGGATGGACCTGATGTTCGATGTGCTCGCTCTCGGTCGCGGCAGCAGCGGCGAAGTCTCCCAAGACTCGCTCGCGAAGATCGAGACGTACTATCGACGAGTGACCACCGACGCCGCTCCGATGAACCTGCTCATCAGCGCGGTGATGACTTCGATCGTCGGGGTCCTGGCCGTCGAGCTGTTCGGCGGCAGTGGGCGCAGCATCGCCGCAGGATCGCTGTTGCTGTGCGGAGTGCCGATCGGCCTTGCGCTTGGCCGGGTGTTCCCGAACGCCGTGCGCCTCGGCGCCGCGGCCGATCCGCCGGCGGTGCGAGCGAGCCTGGCGCGCTCGATCGCGATCGATCACCTGGTCTGTTTGTCGGCGATGTTCGCGTTCGTCGCGCTGAGGATGTTCAAGGCTCCGTGAAACTGCGTTGGCGGGTCGTCAGATCCGCGACGATCTCAGCCAGATCAGGCGGTCGGAGTCGAGCCCGCTCTGCTCCGGCGAAATCTCGGTGAAGTTCTTCTTCAGCCACGGCAGGATGCCGGCCAGCGTCAGCAGGCGTCCTTTCCTGTGAATCACGACCATGTGCACGCCCGCACTCTGGACCACGACGTCGCGCAGGGTGAGGGAACCGGAGACGATGCGCGCTTCCGAAGTGTCGCAAAGACCCGGCGGCGTCTGTCTTCCCGCAAGATAAATGAGGATCGGATCGTCGGTCAGGATCTCGTCTTCGGGGCGAGTGTGATCGCGCACCCAGGCAGCGGTCGTCTCGACCCGGCTTGCCGCCGCGTGATTGCGCGGGTCGTGCAGCAGCGGAAACATCGCTTCTCCCTTGCCGACGTTGTTCGAGAGCATGGCAACCCATGCTCCGATCATGACCAGCGCGGCGAGCAGCCGGCCGCCTCGCAGGGATGCCGGTATGACGAGCGCGGGCAACAGGCTCGCCGCCAGCGCCGCAGGCGGAGCGATCAGCACGAAATGGCGCCAGAAAAGCGGCGTCTGCTCCGCCAGGAATGCCAGCGACGCTGCAAGCCATGCAAAGATCCACGCTGCAACGAGGGGTCGTCGCCACGCGCCCACGAGCAGCGCCGCCGCGCCCGCAGCGCTGATGGCGCCGTCTCCGAGCGCCACGCCCCACGCACGTTCCATGTTCGCGAGCGAGTGCAGGTGGTAGGCCTCGTGCTTGGCGAAATGAAAAAGGACCGCCTGGTCGATGAGCGCGCCGCGGTCGAACGCCAACAGCGGAATGCAGACGACCACGATCGCTCCTGCCCCGATCCAGGCGATCCGCAACGCGGACGCGCGCAGCAGCGCGATGCCGCGGCCGTCCACGCGCCACCGGTTTTCGTCGTCATCTGCTGCAGCGAGGAATGCCACGAGCACCAGCGGCACGACCAGCGGAATCGCAAGCAGCTTGAACATCAACGCGACGCCGTAAAGCACCCCGGCCGCCAGCAGCAGTCGCCGATTCCAATCGCGACGCCTCGCGCTGAGCACCACGTCGATCGACAACAGCGCGAATGCCAGCGACGGAGTCTCGGCCTGCACGATATGGCCGAGGTCCACGAAGGTGAACGAGAGCGCCAGCGCGCAGGCCGCGACCGGACCGGCCGCGGCGCCGCCGATGCGTCGACCGATGTCGGCAATGGCGGCCAGCGCGGCCACCGCGAACGTGATGCTCAACACACGTGCGTTCCACAGCGAATCCCCGGCCATTCGCATCGCCTGGGCGAGGGTCTCCAGAAAGGCCGGCGGCTGGGACGAGAACACCTGGGTGAACAGCGCGTGGCCGGTGAGCAGCGCGCGGGCCGACAGGAGGTAGACGCCCTCGTCGTATTCCCGCTCGGTCGGGAAGGCGGCGATCGAAAGGCGCGATGCGGCAAAAAGGACGAGGACTGCGGCCGTGCACACCGGCGCCCAGGCCGTCCAGTCCCGGGCGTAGGGCAGGGGAGTCTTTTGCGTGCTCGTCATTACCGCTGCCGCTGGGCTTGCCTCGAGCCGGGCTTGTCATTGGCTTCAGGCGCCCCCAAGATGCCAGTTTTCGGCGCGCTCACCAGTGATGACAGGTGCGCGACGGGGGACGGAAGGAAAGGCATGCCACCGGTGTTGCTCAGGCTCGACAAGCTGTTTTCGGACTCCAAGGTCATCGACCATTTCGAGGCCGGTGACGTGGTGTTCGCCGAGGGCAGCAGCGGCAATTACATGTACGTCGTCGTCGAAGGGACGATCGACATTTTCATCGGGGACCGTCTCATCGACATCTCCGGGCCGGGCGACCTCGTCGGCGAGATGTCGCTGATCGACTCGAACCAGCGAAGCGCGTCAGCGGTGGCCCGCACGGAGGCGCGCCTGGCGCGGGTCGACGAGAACGAGTTCCTGAACATGGTCGTCGAGACGCCGTTCTTCGCGCTGCACGTGATGCGCGTCCTCGTCGCCCGCATGCGCCGCAGCAGCTCGCGCACATAGAAGCCGCTATTCCGATATGTAATGGGGTCAGGCACCAGAAGAATGGGGTCAGGCACTATTCCCCTGGTGCCTGACCCCATTACATATACGCATCCCGGGCCTAGCTTTCCCAGACCATCCCCGCGACGCGTTTTTCGCCGAAGAGGAACTGGGCCGGCGCCTTCTTGTCGATGTGGCCGATCAGGCCGCTGTAGATGCCGAAGCCGCAAAGCTCCTGCAGCCTCGGCTCGAACCCGCGCACCAGCTCCGGCGGGATGCCGAGCTGCTGGTTCTCCTGCTGGCGCATGTAGCCGGCGCAGTAGTTCATCGCGATGCCGGTGCGGCGCTTGCCGCTGCGGTTGGCTCCGCCGCCGTGCCACAGGCTGCCGTGCCAGACGAGCACCGAGCCGCGCGGCATCTCGGCCGCGATCGAGTCGTAATGCTTCCCGAACATCGGCGAGTGGTCCTTGTGGTGAGTGCCGGGAATGATGCGCGTCGCGCCGTTTTCCTCGGTGAAATCGGTGATCGCCCACATCGTGTTGCAGACGACCGCCACGTGCGGTTTCGCGAACGGAATGAGCTGGTCGTCGGCGTGGATCGGCTGCGCGCTCTCGCCCGGGTCGATCGCAATCGACGACAACGAGGAGACGAGGCAACCGGGATCGAGCACGCTCTCGACGATGGGCAGCACGGCCGCATGGGCAGGGATTTTTTCGAAGATCCGTTCGCGGGCCAGCAGGTTGTAGATCCGCACCGTGTTTGCGCCTTCGAACGGATTTCCCGCCGGGACTGCGCCGAGCTCCTTTTCCAGGCGCGCGAGCGACTCGGCGATCGCGTCGACGAGGTCTGCCTCGATGGCGTTCTCGAGGATGGTGTAGCCCTTTTCGGAAATTTCCGCCGCGTGCTCGGCGACGGATCTGGAAGCGGTAGACATCGCGCGAATGCTCCTCGGAGTCGGCCTGACGTGTGCTGCGTCAGGCCGCCTGCTCGCGATCCTTCAGGTGGGCGGGAACCAGCGGCGTGATGCCGAGTTCCCCGAACAGTCCGCGGTCGTGCTCGCAGTCGGGGTTGCCGGTGGTCAGAAGCTTTTCCCCGAAGAAGATCGAGTTGGCGCCCGCGAGGAAACACAAGGCCTGGGCTTCGTCGCTGAGCTCGCTGCGACCGGCCGACAGCCGCACGATCGATGCCGGCATCAGGATGCGCGCCGTCGCGATCATCCGCACCAGCTCGAACGCGGCAACCGGCTCGCGCTGCCCGAGAGGAGTGCCGGCAACGGCCGTCAGCGCGTTGACTGGAACGCTCTCGGGATGCGCTGGCAAATTGGCCAGCTCGACGAGCATCGCGCAGCGATCGTCGACGGTCTCGCCCATGCCGATGATGCCGCCGCTGCAGACGGTGATGCCCGCGTCGCGCACGTGCTGCAGCGTCTCGAGCCTGTCGTCGTAGGTGCGCGTCGTGATGATGTTGCCGTAGAACTCGCGCGACGTGTCGAGGTTGTGGTTGTAGGCAACCAGGCCCGCGTCCTTCAATCGCAGCGCCTGCCCGGCCGTCAGCATTCCGAGCGTCACGCAGGCTTCCATGCCGAGACCCGTCACGCCGCGCACCATCTCGCAGACGCTGTCGAACTGGGCGCCGTCGCGCACTTCGCGCCACGCGGCGCCCATGCAGAATCGCGACGCGCCCGCATCGCGCGCCGTCCTGGCGGCGTCGAGCACGGCGGCCACATCCATCAACGGCTCCTTGTCGACGCCGGTGGAGTAGTGGGCGCTCTGCGGGCAGTAGGAGCAGTCCTCGGGGCAGCCGCCGGTCTTGATCGACAGCAGGGAGCAGAGCTGAACCTGCGCGGCAGCATGGTGCTCGCGGTGCAGGCCCTGGGCCCGGTACAGCAGGTCGGACAGCGGCAGGTCGTGGATCGCGCGCGCCTCGGCGCAGGTCCAGTCGTGACGAAGGGCGGAGCTGTGCATCGCGCTCCTGTAGCGGGGCGGGGGCGGGGGTGCAAGGAAGCCCGACGGAGGTGCGGCGGCGTGACTCTGGGCACGAGGTCGCGTCTCGAGTCCGGCGCCGGTATTGGACGCGCCTCGGATGGGGCTGCGTTCCATCATGCTGCGGGCCAGCGACCGGCAGGGGCGGTCCGCCCGCGATCAGGCGTGATCGCCGCTCACGGCCTGCCGAAAGGAAAAGGGAGAATCGCGATGATCTACGACAGCATTCTTGCAACGATCGGGCGCACGCCGGTGGTCCGGCTCAATCGTATCGCTCCGGACCACGTCACCGTCTACGCCAAGTGCGAGTTCTTCAACCCGCTCGGCTCGGTCAAGGACCGCCTCGCGATCGGGATCATCGAAGACGCCGAGCGACGCGGCACGCTCACGCCCGGCCAGACAGTGGTCGAGGCAACCTCGGGAAATACCGGTATCGCGCTGGCGATGGTTTGTGCGGCCAAGGGGTATCCGTTCGTGGCCGTGATGGTCGAGACGTTTTCGATCGAGCGACGAAAAATCATGCGCGCGCTCGGTGCAAAGGTGATCCTCACGCCGGCCGCCGGGCGCGGCAAGGGAATGGTCGCCAAGGCAGAGGAGCTTGCTGCAAAACACGGCTGGTTCCTCGCGCGTCAGTTCGAGAACCCTGCCAACCCGGCCTACCACCGCAGCACGACGGGCCCCGAGATCGTCAGCGACTTCGTCGGCCGCCGTCTCGACTACTGGGTTACGGGATGGGGAACGGGAGGAACGCTGACCGGCGCCGGCGAAGTGATCCGCCTGGCGAGGCCGGACGTGAAAATCATTGCGGCCGAGCCGGCCAACGCACCGCTTCTTTCAGGAGGAGAGTTCAAGCCCCACGCTATCCAGGGTTGGACGCCGGATTTCGTGCCCGCCGTGCTCGACCGCGGCATTCCGGACGAAGTGCTGCCCGTCGCAGATGCCGATGCCGTGCAGTGGGCGCGCCGCCTGTCGCGCGAAGAAGGAATTTTTTGCGGGATTTCGGGCGGCGCGACGGTCGCCGCCGCGATGCAGGTCGCGGCGCGCGCCGAAGCGGGCTCGGTGCTGCTCGCGATGATTCCCGACACCGCCGAGCGCTATCTTTCGACGCCGCTGTTCGCGGGCATCGAAGAGGGCTCCGACCCCGAACCGTGATCGGGGCCGGGGCCGCGTAGATTACTGCACCGGCTTCGGGATCTGCGCCTCGACGTTGATCTCGATCGAGACGTCGTCGCCGACCAGAAGCCCGCCGTTGTCCATCGTCTTGTTCCAGACGATGCCGAAGTCCTTGCGGTTGAGCGACGCCGTCGCCGTGCCCGCCGCCTTCAGGTTCTTCATCGGGTCGGTGGCCATCCCGAGCCACTGCACGTCGAGCACGATGGGCTTGGTGACGTCGCGCATCGTCAGCATGCCTTCGAGCTTGGCCTTGGTGTGGTCGGCGTTGACGTCGGTCAGCTTGTTGCCGGTGAACTTGATCGTCGGGAACCTGGCGGCGTCGAAGAAGTCGGGCGAGCGCAGGTGGTCGTCGCGCTTGGTCTCGTCGGTGTCGATGCTGGCCGTGTCGATCGTCGCGTCCACCTGCACGGAATCGCGCTTGTCGGGATCGATCTTGATCGTACCCTTGAACGACTTGAACTTGCCCGGCACCGTCGACAGCAGGTGGCGGATCTTGAACGTCACGCTCGAGTGGGCGTGGTCGATCTCGAAGGTCTGGACCTCGGCGCGCGCAGTTCCGCAGAAGCTGAAGGCGAGGGTGGCCGCCAGCGCAAGGCTGGCCGGGGCGAAGAAAAAACGGTTCATGAGCGTGCTCCTTCGTTGCCGGGCTGGGCTCTTCGTAAAGTAATCAGCGTGATCTCGCGGGGAGAGAATAACCGAACCGGCTGTCCGGTCACCCCGAGTCCGAGGTTGACGTGCAGCACCGAGCCGTTGACGCGGTAGGTGCCGCGCGGGAAGTCGCTGATGAAGCGGGCCAGCGACGAAGGCCGGCGCAGCGGCCACGGCACCGCGATCTGGCCGCCGTGGGTGTGGCCGGAAAGCGTCAGCGAAATGCCGAAGCTGATGGCCTGGTGGAAAAGCTCGGGCCGGTGGGACAGCAGGATGCGCGTCTCACCGTCGGGAATCGCTTCGATCAGCGCGGGAAGGGCGCGGTGCTCGCGCACGCCTCGCGTCCAGTCCACGCCGGCGTCGTCGACGCCGAGGATGTGAAGACGCGAGTGTTCGCGCTCGAGCGCCACGCTTTCGTCGCGCAGCACCCGGATCGACGTCAGCTCGCACAGGGCCGCGGTCACAGCGTCCGCGCCGGTATAGAAATCGTGATTGCCGAGGATCGCGATCACGCCGTCGGGAGCGGCAAGGCGACCGAGAACGGGAAACGTCCGCGGCGCATGGTCGAGCCCGTCGGTGATGTCGCCGGTGATGCAGATGAGATCGGCGCCGAGCGAATTGACGTGTTCGATGTGGGCCGCCAGGCGTTCTTCGTCCATGAAGCCGCCGAGGTGGATGTCGCTGATCTGCGCGATGCGAAACCCGTCGAAAGCCGAGGGCAGCTCGTGCACCGGGACTTCGACTTCCAGAACGCGCACGGCGCGCTGCCCGGGCCCGTACCCCCAGGCGAGCAGCGCAGAAACGACGAGAAGCGCCACCGATCCGGTTACCTGCGCCGGCCAGAGTACGTCCGCCGGTGAAAGCGACGCGCCCATGTGGGAGACGACTGCGAACACGACAGCGACGGCGGCCCACAGCACCGCGTTCACGAGCAGCGCGATCATCCCGAAAAGGCACGTGAAGACGACGCCGACGTAAGCTCGCACGAACGGAGTGCGCCGCGTCGCCGCAGGTCCGGGCCGGGAGCCGAGCACGCGGCGGTTGAGCAGGTGCAGCCCGACCGGCCCCAGGAGGTGGGCGAACCACGGAATGGGAACGGCGAGCATCACGCCTGCCACCCATGCAAGGCAGATCCACTCGGCAAGAGCCGCCGTGAAGATCACCAGCCGGAAGAAGGATCGCCAGAATGCGCGCTTGAAGCGGACAAGTGCCATCGGGTTCAGCGGAACAGGTCCTGGGCCCGGGGTCGTATCAGCGCCCCGGCATCGTCTTCGCCGGCCACGTAATCGAATCCCCGGACGAGTACCGCAGGAATTCCGCCTGCCTTGGCCATAACCAGTCCTGCGGCCGCCGCAACCTGGTCGGCAACCGCGATGATCGTATGCTCGAGGGTGCGTCCCGACCAGTCGGTTCTTCCGATGTGGTCGTCGAGCACCTTGAGTCCCGCCGTTCCGATCGCGAAATCGATCTGCCCGAGACGCCACGGCCTGCCGAACGTATCGGTGATGACGACGGCGACATCGAAGCCGAAACGCGCGGCGAGGCGGCTGCGAAGACCCGCCGCCGAGACATCCGAATCCAGAGGCAGCAGCGTCGCTTCGTCGTTCGACGCCTGGTTGGAGCGATCGACACCGGAGTTGGCAGCGACGAATCCCTTGGCGGTCGCAGTGATCAGGTGCCCGTCGTTCATGCGGAGCACTTCGGTGGCCTCGCGCAGCGCGAGCTCGATCAGCGCCGGGTCTTTCTCGTACTTCTTCGCGTACGCCTTGGCCTTGTCGCGAGGCTCGACGCTGTCCATGCGCACGATGCGGCCTTCGGACTTGGAGACGACTTTCTGGCAGACGACGACGATGTCGCGCCAGGCCAGGCCGCCCGCACGCACAGCAGCATCGCCGATGAGCGCCGCAAGGTCGTCGCCGGGGAGGATCGCCGGCATTCCTTCGAGCCCGATGACCGAAACGGTTTTCATCTCGCAGTGCCCCGGGCTTGCAAGGGCCTTGCCGCCCCTCGTGCAGCCCTGCGTCGCTGCGGAGTTGCACGAAGCGTCGCGGTCTTGGTACGCCCGCGCCGCGCTGGCGGGGAATCGGACTGCTGCGACAGCGGACCGACGAGAAAGCGCGCGAGTTTTTCCGCGCGACGTGGATCGACGATCAGGATGTCGTGTTCGACGAGCGCGATGCCGCTCGCAGCCTCGCCCGCATCTTTGCCCGCACCCTTGATGGAGCGGTCGCCCGGCGCGACGACGAGCGTGGCCGCAAACGGCCGCAACAGCGCAGCGATGCTTTCGATCCCGGCCCGTTTTCCCATCGATTTGAGCATCGCGGCAAGCGGTCCTTTGACGGCTCGTCCGGCGATCAGCGGACTGACGGCAACGACGCGATCTCTTGCCGCGGCAACCGCGCGGCGGATCCCCGGCACGGCCAGCACCGGCCCGAGGCTGACGAAAGGATTGCTCGGCGCGAGGATGACGCGGTCCGCGCGACGTATCGCGTCGATGACGCCGGGCGCAGGACGGGCCGTGCGCGCACCGCGGTAACGCACTGCGCGCACGTTCGGCTTTGCGCGTTGCCGCACCAGGTAGTCCTGGAACGCAAGGCTGCCATCGTCGGTGACGACGATGGTGCGGACGCGGTCGTCGCTCATCGGCAGCACGCGAACGTCGACCGAGCGGGCGCGCGCCAGCTCGGCTGTAACCTGGGAAAGCGAAGCCCCTTCGCGAAGCCTGCGGGTGCGCTGGATGTGGGTGGCAAGGTCGCGGTCGCCGAGCGCGAACCAGCCTGGGCCGGCCAGCCGATCCAGCTCGTCGCGGGTGCGGAACGTGTCGCCGTCGATTCCCCAGCCGCGCTCGAGCGGCGCCAGCCCTGCAAGGGTGTACACGATGGTGTCGATGTCGGGTGAGACGGCCAGGCCGTAGAATTCTTCGTCGTCGCCGGTGTTGACGACGACGGTCAGGTCGGCGGCCGGAACCAGGCGAACGAGTCCCCGCAACAGGCGAGCAGCCCCGACTCCCCCGGCCAGCAACGTGATTTTCACGATTTTCCGTGCCGGGCCGCGCCGACCGGGAGCGAGGCCGAAGCGGGATTCAGGGTGTTGCCGCTGCGGCAGCGGCCGCAGGGCGGCGCATCACGTGGGAGAAGACATCTGCGGCCGTGACGTTTCGCGCAGCCGCGAGCGCCTCTTCGTCGTCGACGTCGCCGTAGACGGTGTTGCGCTGGCGCGGAACGCGCCCCATGCGCCGGATCATCGCCTCGAGTTCCTCGACCGACGTGAATTCGCCCGCATCGGCTCCGGCCTCGCGCGAGATGCTCTCCTCCATCAGCGTTCCGCCGAGATCGTTGCAGCCGGCTGCCAGCGACAGCGTGGCCAGCTCGTGGCCGAGCTTGACCCAGCTCGTCTGCAGGTTGTCGATGAGGCCGCGAAGCATCAGGCGGCTGGTCGCGTAGACCGCAAGATCGAGTTGTCCCTGCGGGATCGGCGCGACGAGGCCTTCTTCGAAGAGCCGGGTTTCCTGCCAGATGAAACGCAGCGGCACGAATTCGGTGAAGCCGCCGGTTTCCGCCTGGATGGAACGCAGCAGGTCGACGTGCCGCGCAAGGTGCATCGGCGTCTCGAGGTGACCGTACATGATCGTCGATGTGGTCGGCACGCCGAGCTCGTGGGCGGTGCGGATGATCTCGACCCAGCTGGCGACGTCGAGCTTCTTGTGGCTGAGAATCTCGCGCACGTCGTCGTCGAGGATCTCGGCCGCGGTGCCGGGGATCGTGTTGAGGCCGCAGGCCACGAGCTCGCGGATGTAGCTGCGGTAGTCCATTCCCGCGCGCCGCGATCCGTAGAAGATCTCCATCGGCGAATACGCGTGGATGTGCAGCGAAGGGAACGCTTCGCGGATCGAGCGCAGCAGCTTGAAATAGCCGTCGTGCGGCATTTCCGGATTGATGCCGCCCTGCATGCACACTTCGGTGGCGCCGCGGCGCACGCCGTCGCGGATGCGCTCGATGACGCTCTCGACGGGGTCGTCGTAAGCGAGCGGGCTCGATTTCAAGTGAGCGAACGCGCAGAACTTGCAGCCGACGAAGCAGATGTTGGTCCAGTTGACGTTGCGGTTGACGACGTAGGTGACGACGTCGCCGACGTCGTCGCGGCGGATGCGATCGGCAGTGGCAACAAGGGCGGCAAGATCGTTGCCGCGACGCGTGAACAGGTGGACGCCTTCATCGACGCTCGGCCGTGTGCCGGCAAGCGCACGCTCGAGGATCCCTGCCGTGTACGGGTCGACGCCTGCGATTCGCGCTTCGAGCGGACGGTCGTCGTCGAGCAGGAACTCGACGCGGTCCGCGTTCGCTTCGGTCTGGTAGCTCATTGGAGAAGCTCTCCGGGTGCAGGCATCGATGCGGCGGGGCGGGCGGTGATGCCGCGCTCCGACTGCACGCGCGCTGCGGCATCGATCATCGCCGGCTCCATCCAGTGCTCGTCCATCCACGCGTCGTAGACGGGCAGGCGCGGCTCCAGCGTAAAGCCGGACTCGCGGCAAAGCGACGAAAGCTTGGTGACCGCCGGCCACGCGGCCTCGGGATTGACGTAGTCGCGAGTGAGCGGCGAGATTCCGCCCCAGTCGTTGATGCCGGCGCGGATCAGGCGGTGGAGGTTGTCGGGACTGAGGTTCGGCGGAGCCTGCAGGTTCATCTCGGCGCCGAGCACGATGCGCGCGAGCGCAACGGTCCGCACCATTTCCGAATCCGTCATCTCGGGAGCGCCGGCCATCGCCGTGCATTCCTTGGCGCGGAAGTTCTGCACGATCACTTCCTGGATGTGACCGTAGCGCTCGTGCAGGCGGCGCAGCGCGAGAAGGCTCGAAATGCGCTCGGCTTCGTTCTCGCCGATGCCGACGAGGATTCCCGACGTGAAGGGAATCGCCAGCTCGCCGGCTTCGCGGATCATGCGAAGACGCTTTTCCGGATCCTTGTCGGGCGCGTGGTGATGCGGCATGCCGCGGTCGCGAAGGCGCGGGCTGACGTTCTCGAGCATCAGGCCCATGCTGACGTTGAAGGGACGCAGCATCTGCATCTCGGCCTTGGTGAGCAGGCCGGCGTTCGTGTGCGGCAACAGCCCTTCGCAAAGCGAGACCCTGCAAGCGAGGGCGACGTACTCGGCCGTCGATCGGACCCCGTGGGAGGCAAGAAATTCGAGGAAGCCGCGAAAGGCGATTTCGGGCTTGTCGCCGAGGCACATCAGCGCCTCGATGCAGCCGAGCTCGTGTCCGCGCCGCGACCAGTCGCCGATCTCGTCGGGCGACATCGTCCATTCACCGGCGTCTCCGGGATCGCGACGGAACGTGCAGTAGCTGCAGCGATCACGACAGAGGTTGGTGACGGGTAGAAAGACCTTCGGCGAATAAGTGAGCGTGTTGCCGTGCGCGCTGTCGCGCATCGACGAGGCGACGTCGCAGAGCGTGTGGGTGTCGGAAGCCGGAAGCTGGAGCAGCGCGAATGCGTCGTCGTCGGAGAGCGGCTCGTGCCGCGCAGCTTTTTCCAGGGCTATGTCGGCCGGATTCGCCATCGAAACTTCGCTGCTCCCTCGAGGCGCGCTGCCTCGTCAGGTTGCCGACGCGTCCACGGTCGGGCGGCGCGATCGAGCCGAAAACCGCGGCCGCAGCGCGGGTTTAGGCAGCGGCCCAAGTGATGTCAACGGGCCATGTCAACGGGCCATGTCCGGACAGTCGATCCCGAGCTTGTCCATGCGGTACTTGAGGATCCTGCGCGTGGTTCCGAGCAGGTCGGCCGCGCGAGTCTGGTTGAAGTATGTCTGCTCGAGAGCCTCACCGATGATGTCGCGCTCGAACTCGTCGACCGCGTCCGACAGCGACTTGCTCCCGCTGAGCACGGCCGAGCGGGGGTCGCCGTTGCCGGCCGCCGCCGTCGAGTTGGCCTCGAAATCGTCGGCAAGCTGGTCCGCTCCGATCACCGCCGTGTTGCCGCTCAGCACCAGCAGGCGCTCGAGCACGTTTTCGAGCTCGCGAACGTTGCCCGGCCAGCGGTGCGCCAGCAGCCTGTCGACGAGCGCGGGTGCCAGTTCTTTGGGCGGCAGGCCGAGCTCGGTGCTCTTGCGTGTCAGCAGGTGGCGGATCAGGTGGGGAAGATCACCCTGGCGTGCCCGCAGCGGGGGAAGCTCCACCGAGACGACGTTGAGCCGGTAGAAGAGGTCCTTGCGGAAGCGTCCTTCGGCGATCGCCTCGGACAGGTTGCGGTTGGTGGCAGCCACCACGCGGACGTCCACGTGCTGGGGCCTTGCGGCACCGACTCTCTGGATTTCCCCCTCTTCGAGAACCCGCAGCAGTTTTGCCTGCAGCCCCGCGCTCATCTCGCCGATCTCGTCGAGGAAGATGGTACCGCCATCGGCGGTCTCGAAGCGGCCGACTTTCTTGTCGATGGCGTCGGTGAACGAGCCCTTCTCGTGGCCGAACAGCTCGCTTTCGAGAAGCTGGTCGGGAATCGCGGCGCAGTTGAGGGTTACCAGCGGCTTGGCGGCGCGCGGGCTCTGGTAGTGAATCGAGCGCGCGACCAGTTCCTTGCCCGTTCCGGACTCGCCGGTGACGAGCACGGTGGAGCGCGTGGCCGCCACCGCGGAGATGGTCTTGAACACCGCCTGCATCTGCGGCGACTCGCCGACGATGTTCTCGAGACGGTAGCGCTGGCCGACCGCTTCGCGCAGCTCTTCCACTTCGTGTTTCAGTCGCGAGTGCTCGGTGGCCCTCTGAGCCACCAGCCTCAGCTCGTCGATGTCGAACGGCTTGGTGAGATAGTCGAAGGCGCCGAGCTTCATCGCAGTGACGGCGGTCTTGATGGTCTTGGTCGCCGTCAGCATCACGACGGCGACTTTCGTGTCGCGTGCACGGATGCGCTCGAGCGTCTCCAGGCCGTCAATGCCCGGCATCAGCACGTCCAGGCAGACGAGCTCGCAGCGGCCCGCCTGCATCCATTCGAGCGCGGCCTCTCCGGACTCGACCGCTACCGCGTCGAACGAGTCCTTGAGGACCATGCGGATGGATTCACGAACTCCGGGTTCGTCGTCGACGATCAGTACTACCGGCTTGGTCGCCATCGTTGGGTTCCTCTGTCTCTTGCTTGTCGGTGCGGAACGCGGAGCCGGCCCGCCACTTCAGGCAAAGCTCCGCGTCCTCGATCTGGATCGAAAGGTCGCCTCCGGCCCGCCGCGCAACTTCGCGAGCGAGGGCCAGCCTCCACGGCAGGGCGGCCCCGGAGGTCCAGGTGTCGAGGTGGCTGGCCGCCGCGGCGCCCGCGGCGATACGAATCGTCACGGCACTTCGGTCCGGGCTCGTGTCGATGACGGCCTCGTCGCCGGCACGGCCCAGCCTGCGAGCTTCGGCTGCACGGCAGCAGCACTCGTCAACGATCGCAGCGGCGACGAAGCGCAGCAGCGAGGGGTTGCCGACGCCATGGACCGGCGCGCGGGCGTCGATACGGATTTGCGATTCTTCTACGGTCGCTTCGGCGGCTTCGGTGAAGAGTTCCACGAGGTCTGCGGCCGTTGCAGCCATGTCGGGCGCGAGGTCGGAGTAGCGCTGCAGCAGGTTGAGCTGGTCGTCAACGCGGCGGCACGCTTCGACCGCCAGGGGGCCGAGCGCGCCCGAGATGCGCTCGTCGCCTGCGCTCAGCTCGGTAAACGTCCGTATCGTCGAGAGCGGGTTCCTCAGATCATGGGCGAAGCCGGCCAGAACGGACTCCACCTCGGCGGTCGTCGCCACGGTCGGCGCCGTCTCGGCAGTGGGCGAAATGCCGCCATCGCCCGGTCGAGCCACGCGTGAAGGTGGCTGACCCAGGGGGACGACGATGCCCTTGATGCGCGGCGGCGACGCTGCGACGTCGGGAATCGACGGCGCTTCGGTCTCGCCGGACAATGGAACCGGGCTTGCCGGTGCGGCGAGTTCGGCGAGGAAACGAAGATCGCCCGCATCGAGCACGGCGGCGCCTTCGAGCGCGAGCACGCTGCGCGTGATCACGGCCTCCAGTTCAATGACGTTGCCCGGCCACCCGTAGTCCGCGAGCATCCTGCTCGAAGCATCCGAGATCCTGAGCGACGCGCCGAATGCATCAGCCGCGACGCGAGAGCCGATCGAAGAGGCGAGGGCGCCGACATCGGCGCTGCGCTCGCGAAGCGGCGCGAGGCGCACGGCCAGACGCGACAGCCGATCGAAGAGAGTGGCCGAAAGGCGTCCGCAGGCCACGGTCGAAGCCGGATCGTCCGAAGCCGTGACGATCACGCGACGTCGTCGCGCGGACGCGAGCCAGCGCTCGAACGCGATCTGATCGCGAGCGGGCCGCTCATCGATCGCCGGCACCCACAGCACGCGCTCGTCGTCGGCCAGACGCGCGGTGATGGACTCGAGGAGATCGGGCTCCTGCCAGATCAGGGGCTCGCGCTCGTCCCAAACGCGGCCCAGCGCCGCGGCGACGTCGTCGGTGCCCGTCCCGCGTTCACCGACGATGAAGACCGCACCCCGGAACCTGCCGGCCGAGGCCAGGGCCACGGCGGCAGGCTTGGCGATCCGGGGCGGGGCCAGCCACGAGGCCAGGTCGTCAGCCGCAAGTGTTGCGGCGGCCGACTGACCGGAAAGTTCCAACAAAAGTCGAATTTTCGAACGCAGAACAATGAGATCGCAGGGTTTTTCTACGATCGTGCACTTGCGGTCCTTGAGACGGACCTTGCGCACGGCGGCACGGTCCGCCAGCAGCAGGCAGGGCGTCGAAGCGACGATGCGACCTGCGACCTGCGGATCTTCGGTGACGACCAGCGCGGCATCGGAGCCGATGTCCGCTTCGCAAGCCTCCACGACCTCGTGTCCGTCCGCCGCTGCGCGTACCGCAACCACGGTGCCCGGCGATGCTGCGACGACGGCAATCCGGCTCATCAGGAGAGGGTCTCCGCGAGCACGAGCGACGGAAGCGCATCGTCGTCTTCGATGACGGCGGCGCGGTGTCGCAAGGCGGTCGCCGCATCGAGGCCCGTTGCGACTTCGAGCGCGGGCGCCAGCACCACGCGAAATGCGGTACCGCTTCCGGGAGTGCTCGAAACGTCAATGCTCGCGCCCGCTTCGTCGAGGATTCTTCGAACGAGGGCGAGGCCGAGGCCGGTGCCTTCTTCGCGCGTCGTGAAGAACGGCTCGAAAATGCGCGAGAGCACCGAAGGCTCGATGCCCGGCCCGTCGTCGCGTACTTCGATCACGGTGCGCGACGGGTTCTGGTCGGCAGCGACGTGCACGCGTACGCGGCCGCGCCCGTTGCAGGCCTGGATGCCGTTGACGACGAGGTTGATGACGACCTGCCTCAGCTTGTCCTCGTCGATCGCAGCGCGCGGGACCGACTCGCCCACTTCGACGAGAAGTGCGACGCCGGTGCTGCGGGCATGGCTGCGAAGGAGCTGGCAGGTGCGGTCGACGCATTCGGCCGCATCGACGCTCGCTGCTTCACCGTCGCCGCCGGCCGCGCCTTCGCCCGGCCGCGAGAAGCTGAGGATTTCGCCGACCAGCGTCGTGATGCGATCGATTTCCGCCAGGGTGAGGTCGAGAAAACCGCTGCGGAATTCCTCGTCTGCATGCCGTTCCGGAAGGAGCTGCGTGAAGGTGCGGATCGAGACGAGAGGGTTGCGGATCTCGTGGGCGAGGCCGGCGGCCATGCGGCCTACCGAAGCGAGGCGCTCGGAGCTGACGGCAGCGGCCCTGAGGCCCGCTGCTTCGACGGCCAGCGCCTCGCGCGCGGCCACCTGAACGATGCGCGCGCCGATGCGATCGCAGAACTCGAGGTCGTCGCGGGAGTAGACGGTGCGGCCTGATTTCGGTCCGACGCCGATGACGCCGAGAAGCGCGCCGTCGTCGGCGATCGGGTAGACCAGGTCCAGCGCGGCGGCCGTCATGGCCCGTTCGAGAGACAGAAGTCCGACCTCGGCGGCTTCGCTTCGGCGGATGGTCTGGGGATGCGCCAGGATCGATCGCGGCGCTTTCGAGAGAATCTCGGCCACCGCATCGATATCGGCCGTCAAAGCCGCGTCGCCGCAGTGAAAAATCTTCTTGCCGCTGCGGCAGACGATGGCTGCGTAGCCGGGTCGCAGCGCGAGGCGCACGACGTCGAGGGCGGCACGCGCGAAGTCTTCGGAGGAGGCGGGATTCTTGACCGCGCGGTCGAGCAGATAGGCGCATTCGGCGTGACGCGGCCGCGAGGCCGACGAAACCCTCACGGCAGCCTCCGCAGCGGCCGCCGGCAGAGCCGACACCAGCGTTTTCGGATCGGGAAACCCCGATCGCAGCTACCGCACATCCCCATCCTCCACCGCCCACATCAGGAGCCGAGACGGCCCCGCGGCGATCAGTCCAAGCAGGATACAGTGCCGCTTCCCGGAGGGTCAACTCCGGCCAGGGCGCGAAACGCAGGATCGGTACATATTTGCGCGGATAATTTCGCGGCCGCTGCCGCGATGCCGGAAATCCGCGTCGTGCGGTGGATTTGCGAGCGACGCTCGCGCCGGATCAGTGTTCCGTGCGCCGTGCTGCAAGAGATCGCGAAACGCGAAGCGCGCCGAGCATCGCTAATCCCGCCGCAATGAAGACGAAGCCGCCGGTGCGCACGACCTCGTAGTAGTCGTACTTCATCGCGGCCAGCTCGTAGAGGAGCTGGGCGTCGGTGGCTGGGTCGAGAATGGAGGGCGTGCCCGAGAACGGCAGCCGCGCCGGCTCGCCGCCCGCCGCGACCGCCTCATGCTTGTGGTCACGGTACTCATCCATCTTGATCCACCCGGCCGCGGCATTGGCGATGCCGAGGGCGATCAGCGACACCCCGATGATCGTCACCAGGTTGGAGCGGGGGCGAGCCACGCATCCGGTCTAGCAGCGGGGGAGGGGCGATGGGAGAGGAGGGCGGTTGAGCGAGGACGGCGGCCTTTCTATCGTCCGGCGATGGCCCCGGTGTCGCAGCCAGTCGATCCGTCGTCCGATCGCCTCGACGACATCGCCGTGCAGGTCTGGGGCGTCGTCGAGTACCAAGCAGCGCTCGCCCGCCAGCTCGAGCTGCATGCCCGCCGCGTCGCCGGCCAGATCGGCGACGTGCTGGTCCTCGTCGCGCATCCGCCGACGTTCACGCTCGGCCGCCACGCGCCCGAGGCCGACATCGTGCTGAACCGCGCCGAGCTCGAGCGCCGCGGCATCGTCGTCGCGCGCAGCGACCGCGGCGGCCGCGCCACCTACCACGGACCCGGACAGGTCGTGCTCTATCCAATTGTCTCGATCGCCGATCTCGGCCTCGGCGTGAAGGATTGGGTGTGTCTTCTCGAAGGCGCGGTGCTCGCAACGCTGGCAGGATTCGGTGTCACCGGTCATCGCCGCGCTTCGACGGCCGGCATCTGGACTGCGCCCGAAGGCGGCAGCAAGATCGCATCGCTCGGCCTGCGGATTTCACGAGGGACGAGCTACCACGGCATCGCGATCAACACCGGTTTGGATGCGTCGGTGTTCGATTGTATCGTCACCTGCGGCGTGCGCGGCGAACGTGTGACGACGATCGCGGCAGAGACCGGTCGCGCGGTAGACGACGACGCCGTCGCAAGCATGCTCGTGCGTCACGTCGCGGCAAGCATCCGCCAGGTGCGCGAACGGCGCCCCGGCATCGCGCCTGCCACACGCCGAACGCCGACGAACGAACGATCCTGAGCCGCGCGAGAATCGAGATACCATGACCACGCGACCCCGCCGTGACCCCCACGCGCTTGCCGACGCCATGCTGGCCGGCGACGACCGCGTCTCTCTCGCCCGCCTGATCACTGTCGTCGAAAACCGCATGGCCGACACCGCCGCGGTGATGTCGAAGGTCTATCGCAAGTGCGGCCACGCGTTCACGCTCGGAATCACCGGGCCGCCGGGCGCCGGCAAGTCGACGATCACGAGCGAGCTGATCGGCTACTGCCGCCAGCGCGGCCTTTCGGTCGGCGTCATCGCCATCGACCCGTCCAGCCCGTTCTCGGGCGGCTCGGTGCTCGGCGACCGCATCCGCATGCAGAAGCATTTCCTCGACGAGGGCGTGTTCATCCGCAGCCTCTCCACGAGAGGCAGCCACGGCGGCCTGACGCGCGCCGGCCGAGACATCGTGCGCCTGATGGATGCAGCCGGCAAAGACATCATCATCATCGAGACCGTCGGGGTCGGGCAGACCGAGCTCGACATCATGGAAGTGGCCGATACGGTCGTCGTCGTGCTCGTGCCCGAGGCCGGCGACACGGTGCAGGTGATGAAGGCCGGTCTCCTGGAGATCGCCGACATCTTCGTCGTCAACAAGGCCGACCGCGACGGCGCCGTGCGCATGCGCACGGAGCTCGAGATGATGCTTTCGCTCAAATCGAGCGAGGACCAGAACGAGAACGGCTGGCGGACGCCGGTGCTGATGACGAAGGCATCGCTCGGAGAAGGCGTCGACGAAGTGCTCGAAGCGGCGTTTCGCCACCGCGACTTCCGCCGCGAGCATCCGCAGCGCGACCGCACGGCAAGACGGCTTCGCGCGGAGGTGATGGAGATCTGCGAGGAAGAAGTGATGCGGCGGCTCGTCGCGGCAGCATCGAAGAACGTGGTGCGGGAGGTTCTGTCGCGCGTCTCGGACGGAAAGGAAGATCCGTACAACGCGGCGCTGGAGATTCTCGAGGATCGCGGGGAGTTGGCGACGATACTTTCGACGCGGGTCGAGTAGCGCGGCAGCGGTCAATTGTGCGGGCAGCGTCGATGCTTTCCGTATCCGGCATCGAGCCGCGGCCGCGCGGGTTTGACATCCGGGCGGGGGGCGGCAAAAAAGCCCGGTTCCACACTCCTGCGAATGGCGATGTAGCTCAGGTGGTTAGAGCGAGGGCCTCATAATCCCTAGGTCGGTGGTTCGAGTCCACCCATCGCCACCACATAGCACTCCATCCAAGTCCAACCCGATCCGCGCTTAGCATTAAGCCACCAGAAAGACTGCGCAATCTGTGCGGCCTAGGCCAATCTTGTCCATTGACAGCCGCCGTGCTCTGGGGGCACGATTGGGGGCATACCGAAATTTCCTGGGGCACCGCTTCCGAAAATGCCCCCGGAATCCCTGGAGGGTGCCCCCATGCCACTGACGGACCGCTCGGTTCGCAGCCTCAAACCCACTCAGAAGACATACCGTCGAGCCGATGGCCTCGGCCTCTACCTCGAAGTCTCGACGACCGGGGGGCGACACTGGCGCTGGAAGTACCGGCACAAGGGCCTCGAGAAGCGGCTGGGCCTGGGCAGCTACCCCGAAGTCTCGATCCGCGAAGCCAGGACGCGCCGCGACGAGCTACGCGAGGAACTGCGGTCAGGGTCCGACCCTGCGGAGAAAAGGCGAGCCGCTAAGCAGGCCGCTTCCCAAGCGGTCGAGAAGGCTTCGGCTACCTTCGAGACCTTGGCGCGCGAATGGCATGGGACGCGGTCGAAGACCTGGGCGACGTCCCACAGTTCGCGTGTGTTGAGCCGCCTTGAACGATTCGTTTTCCCGTACATCGGGGCGCGCCCCGTTGCCGACGTCGAGACCACGGAAGTGCTCGATTGCCTGCGCCGTATCGAAGCGCGCGACACGATCGAGACGGCCCACCGGGTACTGGCGAGCTGCCGGGGCGTGTTTCAGTACGCAATTGGAATCGGTCGTGCGGTCCGCGATCCGAGTCCCGATCCCCGCCATACCCTGACCAAGAAGAAAGCTGCCCGGCACTTCGCCGCAGTAACGGAGCCGAAGGCGGTTGGCCAACTCCTGCGAACGCTTGAGCGGCATCGCGGAACACTGACGGTCTCGTGCGCGCTGCGACTGGCTCCGCTCGTCTTCGTCAGACCTGGGGAGCTGCGTGCTTCTGAATGGGTCGGGATGGACCTTGACGCAGTCGAATGGCGGTTCACGCTCTCGAAGACAAAAGGCGAGCACATTGTGCCGCTGTCACGGCAGGCGGTGGCGATTCTGCGCGAGTTGCAGCCGGTGACCGGCGGCCGTCGGTACGTCTTCCCGTCTGAGCGGACGCACAAGCGGCCGATGAGCGAAAACGCGCTCCTGTACGCGATGCGCGACCTTGGGGTCCCTGCAACCGAAATGACACCCCACGGTTTCCGGGCAATGGCACGAACGATGCTCGACGAGCAACTCGGCTTTCGGCTGGACCTGATCGAGCACCAGCTCGGGCACGCCGTTCGCGATCCGCTCGGGCGCGCCTACAATCGGACGACGTTTCTCGCCGAACGCCGCGACATGATGCAGCGGTGGGCCGACTACCTGGACACGATCAAGGAGGCGAAGTGACGCGCCGCGATCAAAAGCGCGAACAGGATTCCGCCGTCACCATCGATTTCTCAACACAGAGCGAACGCTTGATTGCACAGGCCGGCCTACCTCCGCACCTTCTGCCGAACGCGCGAAAGGCGGTCGCGGCGTCCAACGAGAGTATCGCCGTCGCGACCAACCTCGCGTGTGCGTATGCCTCGGCAGCTAGGGTGGCAGTCCTGCGGGAAGCCTTCGCTGCGGCGACAAAGTGGGCGCAGGGGAGCGGAGGCCTCCCCGCAAAAGAACGCGCCAAGTACGAGTCTGTACGTGGCAAGCTTGCCACACTTGCCGCGGGCGACGGCGAAGCGGCAAAGTACGCGGCCAACGCCCTGGGAGAGATCAACAAGGCGCTTCTCCTCGATGTGATCAGCGGGCTGAATCCCGTCCCCGATGCACGTCGAGGTGAGTACGCCGCCCGTGACGTGGCAAGGAGCTGGTGTCGGTGCACTGGTCATGAGGCCAAAGCTACCTGGGACCAGTCCTCGAAGGCGGTCAAGAGCGGCCAGCTTCACCAGACTCCGCTGGTCCGGTTCGTTCAGAGCGTCCTTCGGACGTACTTCCCCGAGCTGACTGCGGGCGAGGTGAAGCGCGGAATCGAAGCCGCAGCTGCCGACCCTAACAAACGCGTCGGAAAATAGATCAAAGTACTAGGGCACGAACGGCGCCATCGCGCGCACATTCTCCTCGTCCGAAAACGCACGAGGAGAAATCGCGATGCACAAGCTCCCTGAAACGGGCTTCTTCCGTCTTCGTCAGATTCTTGGCGACCGGAGGGCGAGTCCCAAAGTCGAACCCCTCATCCCGGTCTGCAAGAGTTCGTGGTGGGCGGGCGTGCGGTCGGGGCGCTACCCAGCTCCGGTGAAGCTCGGCCCGCGCACTACCGCGTGGCGTGTGGAAGACATCCGGGCGCTGATTGCGAGCCTTGCCGAGGCCGCGGGTTGCGCTCCGACGAAAACGGGCGACCAACCTACACCCGCAACTTCTCACAAAAACGACAACGCCGCCCTGGACTGAGGGGCGGCGCGTCGTTCCGTTCGGGATAATCCGACCGGTGTGCTGGTAAGCAGCCGCGAGACTACCACGAACGACGTCCGCGCGTCACCGCTTTTGCCAGGGTCGCTCCTTCGATTTGGAGTTGACCATGAAACATACAACGTTCGATCTCGCGCCGCTCAAGGCCAGGTCCATTGAACTGGCCGCGAGCCATTGCGGGATCGTCTTCGGACGCGACCGCAAGGCCTTGTGCCCGGCCCACGATGACAAGACCCCGTCGCTAAGCTACTGGCCGAAGGGGGAACTGTTCAAGTGCTGGTCTTGCGGCTGGTCTGGCGACATCGTCGCGCTCTACCGGCTCGTAACAGGGGCCACGTTCATTGTTGCCGCCAAGGCTCTCGGCGCGGCGCCATCCGGAGTGCTGCGACAACGCTCCCAGAAGCCCGCTGACGCGCGTCGCGAGGCTGGTGCGGTCGAGGGCAGCCTCTTCAGGCAGATCGCGTGCCTGCGAGACGTACTCGATCAGATCGCCGACGACGAAGAGCGGGACGTGACCACGCGCCTTGACGCGCTCATCTCCGCCCGGCAGTGCGACGAAACCCTCGACTCGATGCTCGCCATGGGAGCCGCCCAGTGAACGCGGAGCAGGCACGCGAGGAGGCCGAGAAGGCTTTCAGGGAGGTTGCACCGAAGCCGCCAACGCTGGGCGAGGTGCGGTCCATGGCTGATCGGTGCGGCAAGACCGGGAGCGACGATGCCAAGAAGGCAGTCATGGTCGCATGGCGACAGCTCGACGACGATGACCGCGCGATCTCGTGCAAGAGTATTGCGACTGCCATCGACGTGCGCGTTGGGGGCCTGCGGCAGTGCGAAGCTCCGGCGGGTGACAGCGATGATGGTGGTGACGATCTTACGCAGGCGGACCGGCTGGTCGCCTACGCAGAAGACTTTGCGCTGTTTATCGATGCGCGCGGCGAAGCCGCGTTCGCCGACGTCGAGATCAATGGGCACCGGGAGACACACAAGGTCGATTCCAAGAGTTTCCGCGATGTCTTGCGGTCGCGGTACTATGCCGACAACGGCAAGGCAGCGCGCGGCGAAGTCATTGCCCAGGCTGTCGCCACCATCGAGGCCCGCGCGCTGTTCGCCAGCCCCGTGGTACGTCACGAGGTCCATCTTCGGAGTGCGAACGTCGGGTCGGCAATCTATATCGACAGTGGGAGGGAGGACTGGAGCGCGATCAAGGTGACAGCCGATGGGTTCGGCTACGACTTCAACCCCGACGTCCGGTTCCGACGGACCAAGGAATCGCTGCCTATGCCAGAGTTCATGGACGGGGGCAGCGTCGGCGACCTGCTGCCGCTCATTAACGTGAAGTCCCCGGCTGATTTTATTCTGACTGTGGCGTTTCTGCTTCAGGTTCTTCGGGGAAAACCGAAGTACGTCCACCCGGTGCTGCGCGGCGAGCAGGGCTCCGGGAAGAGCGCCTATACCGTCATGGTCAGGTCGCTGGTCGATCCGGCAAACTCCGACCTGCGGTCACCGCCGCGCAACGAGGATGACCTGTTCTGCGCGGCGCAGGCTATGCTGGTTCTCGCCTTCGACAACTTGACGAGCGTCCCGCAGTGGTTGTCGGATGCATTCTGCCGCATGGGGGACGGCGGCAGTCTCGGCAAGCGGACCCACTACGAGAATGACCTGGAGACCGTGCTGCGTGGCGGTCGGCCCATGATCTTCAATGGCATTTCCGAGGCCATTACGGCGGGCGACCTGGCCGACCGCGCAATGTTCATCAATCTTGAACCCATCCCGGAGGCGGCGCGCATCGACGACGACACCCTCGTCGAGATGCAAGACCGGGCGAGGCCGAGAATCTTTGGCGCACTGTTGCGCGCTTGTATGTGCGGCCTGCGGAACCTGCCGACGACGACGGTGAAGAACATGCCGAGAATGGCAACCTTTGCGCGATGGGTTGCAGCGTGCGAGCCCGCTCTGGTCGGGACCGTCATCGGCAAAGCACCCGACGGGACCGAGATTCGGTGGGAGGAGGGTAATTTTCTCGCGGCGTACCGCGGCAACCGGGCGGGTGCTGCCGAATCCGTTTTGGACGCCGATGTCGTGGCGTCTGAACTTCGGGCTTGGCTTCCGACTACCGCCGGATGGACAGGCGAGCCGAAGGAGTGGTCCGGCACTTCGACCGTGCTGTTCCAGGATTTGGGCCGCTACGCTGATCGCCCGGGCGGCCCGGCCAAGACGAAGGGATGGCCGACCAGCGCCACCGGCATGTCCGACCGCATTCGCCGGGCAGCACCGGCCCTTCGGCGCGTCGGTATCGACTTTTCGGAGAAGCGGAGAGCGACGACTCGTATCCTGACGCTTGCCAGCATCGCGCGACCCGAAACGGCCAGCGTTCGTCCCAGCGTGTCATCGGCGTCATCGACGTCACGAACCGAGTCGGCCGAGGGTCAGGATGACCTTCATGACGGCGATGACGCGTCGATTCGAGGTTCGGACGCGATGATACCGAACGAAGGTCGGCCCGAACTGCCTGACAACGGCATCACGCTGTGATCGCCGCCGCTCTGGTGACGGCCTGTGAGGCCGCCGGGATCGTACTATCGGTCACGACTGATGGAGGGCTCCACCTCCAGCCGACTCCCGATGCGGGGACGGTTGATCGGCTACGCGAGCACAAGGCGGAGATCCTTGCGCTCCTGCGCACGAAGACGCGCGAAGCTGGGGCGGGCATGTGCCGCCTCGATCCTGACTTCCCGGAGGTCGTGCCCGACCCAGAGGCCGAAGCAGCAGCCCTTGCCGATGGCTGGACGCGACGGCGCGACGGCCGCTGGGAATTTCCTGCCGGATGGTCGTCGCTCTACCCGCGCACGCCCGAGGGCGACGACATCGATTGGCCTGGCATCGACGCCCTGCGGGCCGCCAACGAGGTCCCCTTGCCCGACGACCGCCAGCCGGGCCCGGGCCTGCGTCCGCTGACCGAAGAGGAAAAGCGGCAGATCCGCACCGCGGGCGCGCCGCTCCCGCCGGGCGTCAGCTACGGCCGAACGCCGACCGGGCAGTGGAGGCGGCTGACGTGAACACGTTCGCGCTTCCTCCGCGCACTAAAAGCCTACGCGGTCGTGATTCCGCTCTTTCGGACCGCATCACTGCCACCGGCCGCCCTCGCCGGTCAGGCTTCCCGGCCGGTCATTGCAGAAAGTAATCGGGATCACCGACCTGTAGCGAATTGACCCCCTGCCACTGATACCGCTTTGCGTGACCCCCGTCCGCGGGAGTAAAGGCCCGGACCAAGTAGGGCCGACGGCCGAGGCCGCCACACACGCCTGTTCCGGGAGGATTCACATGCGAAGCGTAGCGTCCGGCCTCATCGCCATCGGCATCCTTTTCTATTCAACCGCGGCGCTTGCGGGAGATGCGGCCCTTACTTGCGAGGCGAGCAAGCTCAAGCTGACGGCCAAGTACGGTTCGTGCCGACTGAACGCGGAATCCCAGGCGCTCAAGACGGGCGATCCGGTGAACTACTCGAAGTGCGACCTTTCGAAATTCACTGATGCGGAGACAAAGGCGGCCGGAGCGTGCCCGACGAACGGTGACGAGTCACCGATCCAAACCTACATGGACGACTGTGCCGGGCGCGTTGCAACCTCGCTCGGTGGTGGCGGCGGCATCCCCGACACTTGTCCGATCGACCTCGCGTCCTGCAACAGCGGCCTCGCGGTCTGCCACTCCGACTGCGTGGCGAGCGTAAGGCCGCCACTGCGCACCGGCGAGACGACGTCTTACGGCACGGGGTCGGACGGTGATTTGCAGAAGGGCGCTGCGCGCTCGTTCACGGATAACGGAGACGGCACCATCACGGACAACACCACCGGCCTCATGTGGGAGAAGAAAGACAATTCAGGCGGTCTCCACGACCTGAACAACACCTACACTTGGTCAACCGGAACGAACAACATGGACGGCACGATTACGACGGTGTTTCTCGCGAACATGAACAGCGCGGGCGGTTTCGCCGGTCATACCGACTGGAGAATTCCGAACCGTTTCGAACTGGAGACGCTTATGGACTTGGGTGCCAGCATTCCGAGAACCTACCCGGCTTTCAACGCTGGCTGCACGGCCGGCTGCACCGTTGCGACGTGTAGCTGCACGCAGTCGGGCGGCTACTGGTCGTCCTCGACGTACCAGGACCTCCCGTCGTCCGCGTGGTTCGTGTACTTCGTCGTTGGGTACACGGACGCGGCCGGCAAGACGGACCTCGAATACGTCCGTGCTGTTCGCGCCGGCTCTTAGCTCGATGATTCGATCATTTGTAATTTGACCATTGGGGGTCCGGGGGCGCAGCCCCCGGACACTTCACAGGGCCGTGGTGCATATCGACACCGAGCGGTGACATCCGCACTCGCCTCGACGCTTCGCCGGCATTCCACGAAGCGTTTCCGGTAAACCGCAGGAAGCGCCGCCCAGACGCTAGGCGATACTTCCGCACCGACGACAGGGGGAGACGCGCCGCGTCGCGCTAGCGCGGCAAGCACAGCAGGGCGGCGCTCTACCGCCGCAGCAACTCGCGAATCTGCGCATCCAGCTCCGCGCTCGACGCCAGCCGGTCCTCCGCCGCATCCAGCCCGTCCAGAATTCGCCGCAGCGCCGCGGGCTTTGCCAAACCGCGGTACTCGCCAAGCGCCGTCGCAATGCACTTTTCCATGAGATCGGCGCGCAGCGCCTGCGCGTCACTGGCGAGCATCGAGCGGATTTCCTCGTAACGCTCAGCGAACCAAGGGTCTGACTGCCACCGCAAGACGGTCCCGAGCGGTATACCCGAGGCTTCGACCGCTCGGACGCGCGAGCCGCTGCACTCCACCAAGGCGCGCAGGAAGGCCTGCTGGCGCTTGCGCAGCGCCGTGCGGCGGTCGAGCTGGCCGATATGGCGAGCTTTAGTCATCGGCAGCATTGTAGCGGCCACTGAGGCACTGGCAATGTCGCCGAGCGCGTCGAAATGGGCGGCTGCTGAGTCGGCTGTCACATAGCCGATGGTTTTGGACCGGCTACGAGTGATAGGTAAGGCGGCGTTCGTCGCAACGCGTATCACGCGCTCGGGAAGAACAGGCGGAGGCGGAGGGAACCAATGGGAACGATGACCCCGGGGACTACCCGGCGTAGAAAGGGCCGAGCTTTGGCTCTTGCGGCTATTTTTGCCTTAGCGGCAGGCGCGGGCACAGCCGCGGCTCAGTGCGATTTCAATGTCGCGAACGCCAAGGGGATCAAAGGATCGATGGTGCGGGATTATGCGCCGTGCGCCGGAACCGAGCATCCGACTGCGCATGCGAATACGCACACAAGTGCCGGCACCAGCGCATGCACACCGGTAACGCCCGCCGTGCGCCGGCACCCTGACGGCGTTGGCGTCCCGACGGATTATACGTTTGGGGACAAAGGCCGATGCACGCTGTCCATGTCCTGGAAACTTGTGGAGGACTGCTCGACGCTGACCGACTCCTCGGGCGCGCCGCTCGGCCTGTCGGCCAACCCCTGCCAGGTCACTTTCGTCAAGAGCAAGTGTACGGGCATCTATCAAGCTGACGGCGTAACTCCGATCAAGGGCGAAGACGGCGGCTGGTACCTTCACGCCGTCGTCCGCATGACTCTCGACGATGCAGCCGGCGGCGATATGACGGTCATGGATTACCCCGTGGACTTCTCCTACTCGACTCCCAAGGACGGGATGATCGCGATCAATAGCAGCACTGCCGAGGCGCTGATTCCTCGGGTGGGAGCGGGAAACGCAGGACTGCCTCCTTGCACGTCGATGGAAGTGGTTGGCATTTCGATCAGGGCTCCTAGCGGAATATACGGGAAGCCGTTCGCCAGGCTGGGCGGCGCGACGCGGCCGTAGTGCCGGGGTGCACGTTCGGGCTATGCCAGCCCTATCCGCGTGCTACTTGACCTGCCATTGCCTCCCCAGAACGCATTGGCTGGTACACCGCGCATTGACCGCAGCCGGAGTCGGACGCCGCTAGCGACCGCGCGAGCCGGGGGGCCGAGCGGCCCCTCCCCCGGCCTTGCGCGGTGCAGCGTTGGCGCGTTCGAATCGTGCTGGCTCCAGGCTTCGACGCGGTTCGCTCGGCATCACGCCTTGCGTCGTGGATCGGCGCGCACATGCGATGCTGCCCCGCAGCGAAATCGCAGAACGCGTGGCGGCATGCTTTGATATCGGTACTTCGAGCGATGCGCGTTCGCGCGGCAAGGTCGCGGGCAGGGCAGGGGCACTGAAATATTTGGGGGCATATCTGGGGGCATCGACACGCGTTCGATGCACGTAATCCTATACGGCGAGCCTACTTAGCGCGCTATGTCGGTGGCACCCATCGCCACCACCATCACACGGTCTATCCCGGTCACATAGGTCAATACGAAGCCGACGAACTCCGCACCCGGCATCAGCCCTTCCAGCGCCCGACGAACTCCTCCTTCGTGTTGACGCGGGGAAATGGGTCCTTCGGCACCGCCACTCCGAGTGCACGGCACAGCGGCTCCCAGCCGTCCTTGGTCGTCCACTCCAGGAGCCGCGACGGGTCGGCCGTCGCGCGCACCTCGGCGTTGTGGCGCTCGTACGCGGCGATGCAGGCATCGCGATCGTCGAGCTTCGTTGTGAAGGTGTGCGCAAACATCGCGTCGATCATCTCCCGCCACGGGCCCTCGGCCTCGCGGCTTCGCGGAAAAATCGTCGTGCTCGCGCTTTCCCACCATGACTGCGGATCGCGAACCGACAGCAGGATGATCGAGCTCGGAAAAGCATCCGATATCGGCTTCCACAGCGCCGCCGCCGGCCAGTCGACTGCCGCGTCATAGCCGGCGAGGAATTTCGTCCAGTCCGGTGTGCGTCCGGAAAAGGCTTCCTTCCAGACAGGCGCGTGCTCGGGATGCGCCATGACTTCGGCCATGTGGTAGCACGGCGCGCCGAGAAGCTGCTCGAGCGCGAGCTTGAGCGACAGCGTTCCAGTGCGGCCGAGTCCTGCTCCGACGATTCGTAGTGACATGTTTCCGTCCTCCGGGACGCGGCACCGGAAGCTGCGTCAGAGTTCCATCACGGTCCGGGCCTGGAGGCTGCGCCCTCGCGGTGCCGGAGGCATCCTTGCACTGCCCGTTCCCGGTCGCCGCTTCGTCGCGGCAGCTTGGGTAAGTTTCCCTCCATTGGAGAGGATTGCAATTGAAATTCCCGGTCGGCCGGACAAGAAATTCAATGTGCCCGCTGAGGAGCTGCCCGCAGACGTCAGACTTCTGATCGCCGAATCCATTGATTCGGTCCCAGAGCTCGAAGCGATACTCCTCCTTCGCAAGGACGCTCACCGGCAGTGGACCGCAACCGAGGCGGGTCAGAGACTATACGTCAGCGAGACGGTGGCCGAGTATCTCCTCGGCATCCTGGCCGATCGTGGGTTCTTTGCCCGTGAAGGCCAGGCGTACCGATATGCGCCGAAGACGTCCGAGCTGGATTCGGTCGTAGGTAAACTGGCGGATAGCTATTCGCGCGCGCTGATCGCAGTTACCACGGCGATTCACTCCAAGCCCAGCCGAAGCGTCCGTCAGTTCGCGGATGCGTTCCGGCTGCGAAAGGAGAATTGAGATGGCCACACTGGCCTATACCGCGTGCGCCGCAACGGCGCTGGCCTGCGCCGGTCTTCTGCTTCGCGCCTACGCCCGTACCGGAACTCGCCTTCTGCTGTGGAGTGGTTTGTGCTTCGTGGTCTTGACCGTCAACAATATACTGCTGACGGTCGATCTCCTGGTTTTCCCGTCAGTCGACCTCTTCCTCCTTCGCAACCTGACCGCGCTCGCCGGGCTGTCCCTGCTGCTATACGGCCTGATCTGGGAGTCGAGGTGACATGACGAGTGCGCTTAACGAAACGCTGATCGGCGCCATCGCGATGGCATCGCTCGTCATCGGCGTGTTCTTTCTGCGTTTCTGGCGGGACGGCGGAGATCGGTTCTTCCTTCTGTTCGCATTGTCTTTCTTCGTCGAGGGGGTCAACCGAGTGGCACAGGCACTCTCGGCCTCGCCGAACGAGGGAACCCTGTCACGCTATGGAATTCGCCTCGTCGCGTTTGGACTCATCCTGGCGGCGATCCTCGACAAGAATCGCTCCAAAAACCGATGACAGGAGCGTCCGTTCACCCGCCGCATCGGCTACGCTCTTTTGAAAGGCGAAATCAGGGCCGCGCTCGGCTCGAAACTTCGCCAGATATAGGGGCCGGCGTGCATCCCACGACCGAAGAAAGGCAAGTTCTACTCACCTTTCGATGAGGATCACGAAGTCGTCGGCGACCTCTTCACAGTCGGCTGGGACACGTACTTCTGGAATCCGCACTCCGCCAAATTCGAGAGCCAGCGCAATGGAAAGCGAGGACGGCCGGCAATACGACTCTCGGCAGTAGCCCCGCGGCGCACCACTCGCTCGGCGATCCGGATTTTGACGCTCGACTGCGCTCAGGGCGAAGCCGCATCGCCATCGCAGCCCTCGCCACCACCAACCCCGCGATCCCCAGACCCGTGTCGCACGGCCCCTTGTGAAGTCGCCGCCCCACGACTAGGAAAACGCCATGCACATCTACGGATCCTTCGGCCCCAACCCCCGCGCCTTGCGAATCTTCCTCTCAGAGAAACGACTCGACATCGCGACGACGGAAGTGGACCTCGTCGGCGGCGAGAACCGCCGCCCGCCCTACACCGACCGAAATCCCGGCGGACAGCTTCCGTCGCTGCAACTCGACGACGGCTCGGTGCTCGCCGAGACCGTCGCGATCTTTGAATACCTCGAAGAGCTTCATCGGACGCCGGCGCTCATCGGGACCAACGCGAAGGAGCGTGCCGAGACGCGCATGTGGCAGCGCCGCATCGAGCTGCGCATCACCGAGAACATCTACAACGGATTTCGCTTCTCCGAAGGTCTCGGTCTGTTCAGCGGTCGCATGCGCTGCCTGCCCGAAGCTGCCGCCGGACTGAAGGCCACAGCGCAGGACAGCCTGCGATGGCTCGACGCCCTGCTCGGCTCGAAGCATTTCGTCGTCGATGACCGCTTTACGATCGTGGACATCATCCTGTTCTGCGCGCTCGACTTCGGCATCAGCGTCGGTCAGCCGCTGCCGGCCGATTGCCCGAACCTCGTGCGATGGTTCGAAACGCTGGCGAAGCGACCCAGTATCGTCGCCAGTCTCCACCCGGCCTCGCAGGCGACGGGCATGCGCGGATAGGCTCCGATACTGGAGCCTGGCGATGCGATCTACCGGTAGGCGATTGGAGGTAAGACACCGCTTGCGTGCAGGAGCGACGCTCCTCGTCTGCGCAATTCTCGGCGCCGGCTGCTCGACGATTCTCGCGGTCAACGAGCAGTCCGAGAAGCTCGACGCCAACGCAACGATCGGCGGCACCGTTTCCACCGCAGGGTACGAAGCGACGGGCCCTCTGATCGTCGGTGTCGTTGCGGCAGGAACCCAGGGCCTTCACCTGGTCGATTACTTCGTCGCCGAGAAGCCCGGCGCCTGGATGATCCACCTCGCTCCGGGCACCTACTGGGTCGCCGCGTTCGAAGACCGGGACCGCAACGGACGTTACAACGACGAGCCGGGCCTTCCGGTAAACGACAAACACCCGATCACGGTGGCCGCCGGCGAGCGGCGCACCGACATCGACGTTGCGATTCCGCGCGACGGACGTCTTCGCATCAACGACTTCTCGATGGCCGACCTCCACGCGCGTGGCGCCGACCAGCAGCAGACGATCAGCCTTTATGCGCTGAGCGTCGCCGGCCGCGTCGTGCCGCTCGACGACCCGCGCTTCGACCAGAAGGTGGCAAGCTCCGGCATGTGGAAGCCGTACGACTTCCTGATCCGCACCGAGCCCGGCATCTATTTTCTCGAGCCGTACGATCCCGCCCGCATTCCGGTTTTGTTCGTGCACGGGATCGGCGGCACGCCTGCCGATTTCCGCGCCCTGGTTGGCGCGCTGGATCATCGCCGTTTTCAGGCCTGGGTCGCGTACTATCCGTCGGGCGCGCGTCTCGACGGTCTCGGCGAGTGGTTGTCGCAGCTCTTCGTACGCCTTCGCACGTCGCTGCGGTTCGACAAGGCCGTCGTCGTGGCACACAGCATGGGAGGGCTGGTCGCACGCTCGTTCGTGCTCGACGATTTCGAACGCAGCGGCACCAAATGCGTGCGTACGTTCGTGACGATCTCGTCGCCGCTCGGTGGCATGGAGTCGGCGGGGAAGGGCGTGGAAAACTCGCCGGTCGTCATCCGGTCCTGGCACGGGCTGGCGCCGAAGAGCGAGTTCCTCGACGGACTCTTCTACAAGGACGTGCCGACGAACCGCGTTCGCCGGACCCTGCCGGCCCACATGGCCTACCACATGATCTTCGGTTACCACGGCGGCGATTCCAGCGACGGCGTCGTCGCGCTGTCGAGCCAGCTTCGCCTGGAAGCGCAGCAGGAAGCGCGCTCGATTCGCGGCTACGACGAGACGCACACCGGAATTCTCGAGTCGCCCGCTGTCGCGAACCGGCTCGCGGAAATCCTCGGCCAGATCCAGTAACCCGGACGTTACGAACCGGTGGCGCTCCGCACCGTGCCGCCAAGGACTTCCGCTGCGTGGCGAAACGCCGACGGGCTCTCGTAGCGCCAGCCGTGCACGAGCCTGGTGACGCCCGCCTCGGCGAACGCGCGCGTGGTTGCGCCCGCAAGGAATGCGAGCGTCGCGAGCGGATCGAGATAGCGGCCGTCGGAACCTTCCGCGTCATCGGGCGGGATTGCGACGTGGTCGGCAACCCAGACGTCGTCGATGCCCGAATCTTCTGCTGCGCGAACGCACTCCAGCAGCGACTGGCGGGTGGACTGCGGACCCATGTTGCGAGGGTAAAGGCCGAGTTTCATGACATGCCGGGCACGTTGGCCATCGCAAGCTGAAGGTCCCCCGCGGGAGGAGTCTCACGCACCTGTTTCCCCATATTCCCACGGGTTTCGCCGCTTGAGCTCGTCGAGCGAAACGTACCCGCGGTCAACGAGTCCCGTGGCGGCGTCGAAAATCCGCCATTCGAGCGTCGAGCCGAACAGCGGCTGCGATTCGACGGCCAGCACGCGCAGCTCTCCTTCCTCGAACCCGCACTGCGCCTGGACGGCGGTGAGCAGCCCGTCGTCGCAAAGGTGCCCTTCGCCGAAATTCCAGCCGAGCACCGAGGCGGCGAGAATCTCGCCGTCGTAGTAACGGTACTCTTCGAACGGACGGCCGCCGAGCACGCGCGGAAGCAGCAGGCCGAGAGCCCGGCCCTGAAGGTGCAAGGAACGAAACGCCGTCCCGCGCGAGTCCATGCCGGCGGCATCGGCGGGCGAATAGCGCTCGAGCTGTTCCTTCAGAAGCGGTGCGGCGCGTTTCAGTGAGTCGAGCTTCTTCTGGCTGTCGCCGCGGAACATCCAGGCGTTCCAGGCCCAGTTGCCGGCGTAATAGCGCATCGCCAGGAGAAAGGAGACTCTTGACGGGACGAAGTTGCCGTACAGCGGCACGGCGATCAGCATCACGACGAGATAGAAGGTGAGCGGCAACGATCCGATCTGCGCGATGCGGACATCCGGATGGCCGACGAACAGGAAGAACGCGGAAAAGATGCTGAGCAGGTTCCATTCGAAGACGGCGCCAGCCGGCATGTTGCTCAAGATGAAGCCGTGCAGCATCAACACGAAGAAGATGCCGACGACCTGGAGAGGGCCCGGTCCGGTGACGAAGAAAAGCGTCAGCGGCGCGGCGAACTCCAGGAATGTCCCCCCGTGCGCCATCAGCTTGCCGAGCGGCGACGGTGTCAGGTCGGTCGGATACGACACGAACATCCGGCGCCGAAGCGCGGGGCTTCCCAGCATCGGATTGTTCGCCGTCATGATCGGCACCACGTAACCGAACGCGACCGTCAGCTTGGAGACTCCGGCCCAGAACCACACCGAGAGCTGCACGGCCTTGCACGCCGCGATCCAGTTGCCCGCCAGCGCGAAGCAGACGATCATCGAAAAATGGTGCTCGAAGCGAGCCGCCAGCAGCACCGTCTTGTCGCCGAGCGCGCAAAGCGGCAGCAGCACGAGGATCGGCACCAGCACCGCGGTGTCGATCTGGGGCGAGACCAGCGCGCGCACCAGCGATGCGAGGAACGCGGCATAGAGCAGCACGTCGAGCCACGTGCGCGTGAACCCGCCGAACACGGGCAGATCGGGCCACGGTGCGAGCTTGGTGGTGCCGGGCCTGAGGAAATGCAGGAACGTGGTAAACGGCGGAACGACGCGAAAGCCGAGCGGCCCGCTCATGCAGCCGAAGCCCAGCACTTCGATGAGGCAGCCCCACACGAACGCCTTCTGGAAGGCGATGCCCTCGAACCACCACGAACCGATGTTGCGAAGCGAGCCGAGCCCAGGGGTGAAGCCGACGAAGAACGTCCAGCCGAGCACGAAGAGCGCGAGCTTGACGGCGTGAAACAGGTACGCCGCAAGCGGCAGTCCGATGCCCTGGAGCACGTACGCTTCGCAGCCTTCGCGTACCAGCTCGGAAAAGCCCGGCTTCGAACCGGAAGTGACAACTTCGCTCATCTCCGATCCGCGCCCGCACGCACTTTGCCTCGCCGGTGACGGCCCGGCAAGGAAGATGCCCGCGCTCGTGAGACTGGACTCGCTCGAGCTCGCGCGCGGCGCGGGCGTATCAAAGGGTTTCGGCACCGATCTTCTCGGCGAGCTTCACGACCAGCAGAGCCGCGAGCTCTCGATCCGGCGACACGTGCTGTCGTCTGCCGAAATTCTCCGCTCGGCCACGGTCGTCAACGCGGAGATAGTGCGTGCCTCCGATGAAATCGGCACGATCAAGGTCGGCGCACGCGGCGACCTTTTCGTCATCGACGGCGACCCGCTGGCCGATATCGCCGTGCTCGAGAACGCCTACAAGATGCACGCAGTGATCCAGGGCGGACGGGTGGCGGTCAGCCGCGGGTTCTGCCCCCGCGCTCTGACGCAGCCCTGAATGGAATGCAGCATGGCGATCGCCAAACGCAGCGCCGGCCGCTGCATTGGCTGGCGGGTAGAGCGCCTGCCAGCGCGGAAACCGGAGCAATGTGGGGGGACGGCGCTTTTTTCTTCCATCGGCGGCGTTCGCGGGTATCCTGTTGGCAACGTTCGCAAGAGGCCTCCCCGTCCGGGGCCGCTGCGGGCACGCGTGAGATCGCGAATGCGCGTTGCTGCCCTGTTGCTGCTTCTGTCTGTCGCCGGTTGCGCGTCGATGCGACCGGACGCTCCGCCCAATTTCAAACAGGAGTTCGTGATCCACGGCAGCCGGCTCACGCTGCACCTGACGCCCGGGACGCGCGGCGACGGTCCGCTCATCGTTTATGCAACGGGCGACGGCGGCTTTCGGGATCACGACAAGCGGATTTTTCTCAGGCTTGCGAAATGGGGCTACCCGATCGCGGGCATCGGTGCGCCGCAGTACGTAGACGGCCTCGCGGAAGGAGAGGTCGCGCCTAGTCCCGCCGACATCGCCGACGACTTCGCGACGATCGTCTCGAAGGCGGAAACCGTGCTCGGCCTGCCGCGGACTACTCCTGTCGTATTCGTCGGCGTTTCCCGCGGTGCCGGACTCGCGGTGGCTGCGGGCTACGCATCGCACCTCCACGGGCACCTGCTCGGCATCCTCGCCGTCGCGCTGACGCACGAGGAAGAGAACGCTGTTGCTCCGCCGCTGGACGCAGCTGCCGACGCACCTCCGGAGCCGCTCGACGTCTACGCAGCACTGTCGTCGCTTGGAGCCACCCGAGTTGCCGTCATCCAGTCCACTCACGACGAATACGTCCCGGCAGACCAGGCGCGCGAGCTTTTCGGTCCGGACACCGAATCGCGAAGGCTGCGGGCGATCGAAGCGGCCAATCACAGCTTCGACGGAGCCACATCCGAGCTGGACCGGGAGATGAAACGATCGTTTCAGTGGATCGTCCGGCGCCTGTAAAGCCGTGTGCCCCGGGTCGATCTCGACGACGCACATCCCGTCATTCGATGCCGGTATTCCTGGCTCCAGGGGCCGCGCGGAGACAGTTGCGGGCAATCTCGCGCAGCATGATGCGCCGGATGAGCCCGCTGAACGGCCGGATCAGCATCCAGTACGCGCGAAACTTGATGCGGCTTGCCGCATCACCGCAGACTACCCGCGTCTCGGTGGTTAGCAGCGTGCGCGATGGGCCTTTCGGCGTCACGGCAAAATTCCAGACCGCGCGCGCCGTTCCGGGCGCGACGGCGCCGCGGAAGTCCTGCTCGCGAAAAGGCAGCAGATTGTCCACCGGCCGCCAGAAACGTCCGCTCACTCCGAGCACGATTTCGCGCCCCGGATCTTCGGCGATCCTGCCGAAGCCCCGGTCGATCAGCGCCTGAAGATTGAACGCGGGCGATCCTGCGCGCGAATCGCGTTTGCCGGCAATTCTTGCCGGCAACGAGCGCAGCTCCGTCAAGGCGCGGATGATCGACGACGCGCCGATGTCGGTGGCCCAGAGCGCGTCGTAGACAACCGGCGGCGGCGCATGGATTTCGATGCGATGCGTTTCGACGGCGTCGGGATCGGGCGCGAACGCGTCGATCAGCATCGCGTCACCGGATCATGCCGCGTGCAGCAGCGCGTCGGCGTGCCTGCCCATGAAGGCCCACGCTTCTTCGATGTTGTGAATCCGTTCGCGGTGCAGCTCCAGCTTGCCGTCGCGGAAGAAGTCCCATTCTTCGCCGAGCAGCACGAACGGCGGCAGACCTTCGCGAACGTAAGTCACCGCCCACGTCATGTGAATGCCGCCCGGGATCTCGAGAGGGCCGTCGACGATGCGTGGCTCGCGCCGATCGAAGCGGCGATCGAAGTTGTCGGTGCTCGTCCGGATCGCGGCGATCGCGTCGCTGCGACCGACGTGCGTGCCGCCGACGGGCGCCGGAATGCCGGCCATCGACCAGACGATGTCGTCGGTCATCAACTGGTCGACGGGAAGCCAGTCCCTCGAGGCGAAGCCGCGCTCGAAGGCTTCGGCGTACTCGAGGAAGGCCGGGGTGGACGGTCGTTCGGCAGTCTGCATCGCTTTTTCTCCATGGGGCGCATGGCGGGCGCCAGTCAGTTCGTTAGCGAAACGGAGTCTGGCATAGTGCGTTCATTAGCGCAACCTGCTAGTTTGGGCCGGTGAAAAGGACCCCATTTCGGGAATGGCCCTGTTCGGTGGCCAGGACGGTCGACCTCCTCGGCGACTGGTGGACGCCGCTCGTGATTCGCGAGGCTTTTCTAGGAGCGACTCGCTTCGAGGAATTCCAGCACGCCCTGTCGATCGGCCGCAACGTCCTGACGCAGCGACTCGGCCGGCTGGTGGCCGAGGGTCTCTTCGAGCGCCGGCAGTACCAGACTCGCCCGCCGCGCTACGAGTATCTTCTCACCGAGAAGGGAACGGATTTTTTCGATGTCATGCTCGCGCTGCTGCGCTGGGGCGACAGGTGGATGGATCGCGGTGACGGTCCTCCGCTGCTGCTTCGGCATACACCGTGCGGCCACGTCGGCCCGGCCCAGGGCGCCTGCTCGAAATGCCGCAAGCCGCTTCGCTGGGGCGGGGTCGAGATCGTGCCCGGACCCGGGCTGACGCCACAACTCGCCGCAGGTTTTGCCGAACGTGCGGCCGTGCGCGCGGCGCGCCGCTCTCCGCGCGACGCAGAACGAACGCCCGGAGATCCACAGGAGCTTTTCGCGCGCGAACCAAAGCAGCGTGGAATTGCCCGTGTCAGTCGAAAGTGAGGGTGCGACTACGAAGGAATGGAAGGTGGGATCGTGCGGCGGCTGTGACGACGGCCGCCGTCGCTCGTGTCACGGTTGCTGCATGCCCGGCTCTGCCGGCTGGGGCGGGTCCTGTCCGGATGGGCGCGCCGGCAGCGGCGGCTGCGGAGGCAGAGGCGGCCGGGCAGGCTGCGCGGGGTGTTCCGGGCTGAGCGGCCACTGTTTTTCGGTTTGTTCCGTCGACGAAGTGATCGATTCGTGGGACGTGCTCGTCCTTCCGATCTCTTTGTGGCTCTCTTCGCCGGCGTCTTCGCGGTCGGGATCGCCGTCTCGCTTCGGGGCAGCCGAAGCGACCAGGCTGCATGCAAGAACGAGGGCAAGCGCCATGAAGGTGGCTGCTGCCCCCTCGTGAGCCCGTCTCGTCCCTGATCCAGCCTCTTTAACCACGCACCTTCGACGCAGCCGGTCGCGATTGTTTCGAAGCGAATCCACTGTTCGCTGAGGCACGCCTCCGGCGCGACCGCGCTCAGCGGCGAGGCTACCCAGCCGCTCGCGGCAGATTACGGAAGGGAAGTCGTCGTGGTGTCGCCCCGGCACTGCGGGAAGTGCCGGCAATTCGGGTCTTCGCAATCGACCAGGCCGTTGCCGTCGTCGTCGATTCCGTTGTCGCAGATCTCGCAGGCGCCGGGCGAAGGATCCTGGTTCACGCACACTGGCGGCGTGCGGTCGCAGCCGTCCTGCTGGCACGTGCAGCTCGCAGCCGTCGCGGGGCCGATCTGATCGGCGTTCGCCGCAGTGAACCGGCACTCGAAGACGTCGGCGGAGTCCGGGATGCTGCATCCGGAAATGTTCGCCGCCAGAGTGTTGGCGCCTGCGACGACGGCAGACGTGAACGTCGCCTGGCAGCCCAGCGCGACCAGCGTCGCCGAAAGATCGCAGGACGGCGAGCCGTCGTTCTCGAGGGCCGTCACCGAAGAGGCCGCGTCGAGGTCGACGGACACGGTCAGAGCCGAGCAGGCGCCTGCGCCGTTGGTCCCGAAAAAGAATTTGACTGCCGGCAGGCCGCCGCTTCCGCTGCAGCTGGCGAGGCCAATCAACGCGACGGAGGCGAATCCGACAACGAGCGAGGCGGTTGTGACGCGCATCGCCGTGACCTCTAGCTCACTCGAGGTCGCCAGGAAAGCCGCGCAATGGAGCTACCGCCGCACGAATGACGGCGGTTTCTCGCACAGCAACATGATCACGGTGCTCGATCGCGAGAGCCGCATCGTGCACCGGCGCATCGGTCTTGGCGGCGACGTCGCCGAAGCCGTCGCCGCTGTGCGCGCGCAGCTCCCGTCGAGCGGCAACCAGCCTGGAAAGAAACAGTGAGCACGCCGGCGTTTTGCTACCGGGGGCGCGGTGTTACAGACTGACAACCGTCGGGAAAGTGGAGTCGGTCAATACGTCCGGCCCCGAGAAGATCGCCAACTCCGGAGCACGTCCGGACGGAAGGTATAATTCATGCGTTCTTTGAAATTCGGCAGCAGCGTAAGAATCTTCGGCGCCATGCTGGCCCTCGGCGCCGTCTTGTGGACGCCCGCCGCGGCCCACGCGGGCGCCACCGGAACGATCTCGTTCAACATCTACAAGGCCGGCTTCATTGTCGGCGGCAGCGGCGGCAGCGGGATCCTGCACTACGACGGCAAGACGTACTCGCTGGGAATCGGCGGTGTGAGCCTCGGTGCAACCATCGGCGTATCCAAGGCAGAGTTGATCGGTACGGTCTACAACCTGAAGCACGTCTCCGACATCGCGGGCACCTACACGGCAACCACTGCCGGCGTGGCTCTCGCCGGAGGCCCGAAAGAAGCCGACCTGACCAACAGCAAGGGCGTGGAGCTCAAGGTCAAGGGCAAGCAGATCGGGCTGGAGTTCTCCCTCGACTTGAGCGGGATGCAGATCGAGCTCAAGCACAGCGCGAAGAAGAAGAAGTAGGCTCGCGACCGGGCCGGCACCTCAGTGCCGGCCCGGTCGCGCCGTTCGCCCGCAAGGAGCGTCTCTACTTCGTCGTCTTTCCGGCGTGGTATCCCTGCTGGTAGGCGTCCTGCTCGGCTTCCTTGTGCTTGCCGTACAGGTAGCCGCCGGCAAGGCCGACGCCGGCGCCGATCGCGGCCCCCATTCCTGCATTTCCTGCGATTGCGCCGATCACCGCTCCGCCTGCCGCTCCCGCCGCGCCGCCGGTCAGCGTCCTCTGCTGGGTGTCGGTCATGCCGGCACAGCCGGAAAACAACACGGTGACGAGCGCGACAGCGGCGGTTGCCTTTCGCATGTTCATTCCGGTTCTCCCGCAAGCGGCGACTGCCATTCCCGATCGATCGATTGCCGCTGCGTCGGTCATCTGCCCTGCAGTGGTCATTTGCCCTGCATTGGTCATTTGCATGGATAAGCCTCCGCGAGGTAGCGAAACAGCGTGTCGACGGCCAGCTCGGAGCCGTGCTCCGGATGCTTCGTGGTCCACGCGACGAATTTCGCGATTTCTTCCCGGCGCGAAGGCTCGGCCGATGAAAAGCAGACCAGGGTCGGCCGGCCGCCGTCGATCGCACGCTCGGCGTGGAACGCACCGGTGAGGTAACCCACGCAGTAGCCGGCGGCGGCCTGATAGAGCGGATCGGATTCGGGTGCGGTGCACAGTCGCACGATCCCGTCCGTCGTTGCCGAACGGAAATCGTCGAGCACGAGCGCTCTGGCCGGAGCTGCCTGCCCGGCATTCGACCAGGCGAGCAGGCACAACCCCGCGGCGGCAAGAACAATCATGCGTCTCTTCATGTAGCGGCCTCCTCGAGGTGCAGCGTGGCGCGCGCCGGGCGCTGCCCTCGCGCACGAGTATGAACTGCGTGCGCGGCTCGCACAAAAGCCGCGAAGTGAGCAGAGTCGCAGAGCCGATCGGCTGCGGCGCAATCGCAGCAACGTCCGTGTGTCCAGTGGTGCAGATGCCAGGTGCCGCAATCGAGGCGCGATCCGAGGGCCGTTGGCGACAGCCTCCAATTGCGTGCGGAGCGATTCGGGTGACAATGGAAGCAGGCAACCGGCAGCGCTTCACCTGCGCATCGCCTGCGCAGGAAATGCCGCGCCGGGGCCGCTGGAGCGATGCGATGACAAAGGATTTTCTCGATTCCAGGCGCCGGTCGATCGAAGAGACGTTTTTCAAGAACCGCGACGAAGAGCTCGTCGGGAAGCTGAAAAAGGTTTTCCACCAGCGCATCGACAAGGAAGAGATCCGCACCCGGACCGGCATCACCGACGAGGCGGTGCTCGACAACCTGGTGGCGCTCGACTTGAGCGGCGAGATGATCGCGGCATTCAAGCTGTTTCCACTGGTGGAAGTCGCGTGGGCGGACGGCCACATCCGCGAGGCCGACGCATTCGCGGTACGCTCCGCGGCCAAAGAGCACGGCATCGAACCGGGCAGCGCCGCGTCCGAGCTTCTCGAGAACGCGCTTCGCGACGGCCCTCGCCGCGATGCCCGCAAGGCCTGGTACATGTTCGCCGCCGAGCTCTGCAAGGTGCTCGACCCGGCCGAGCTGGCGGAGTTTCGCGAAGACCTGCTCGCGAGTGCCAAGAAGGTCGCCGCCACGAGCGGCGGCATCCTCGACATGGTGCTCAACGTCTCGGCCAACGAGCAGAAGGTACTCCATGCCATCGCGAGGTCGCTGACGCCCTCGTCGCGCTGAGACGAGGCTCCGCTGGGGCTCGGTAACGGCCCTCGGCCGGCATCGAAGCCGGCCCTCGGCCGGCATCGAAGCCACGGAGCTGACGCCGGGAGTCAGGCACTGGCAGGCCGGTGCCTGACCCGGGCGATCACGGCGTAAGCAGCGGGCAATTGAGCGACACGTTCTGGCCGACCGCCGCCTTCAGCACGATGAGTGCATCGGAGGTCGTCACGGCGCCGCTGTTGTTGACGTCGCAGACGTGGACGTCGCAGTGGACGGAGCCAACCGAAACCTTGAGCACGAACAACGCGTCGCTGGTCTTTGGAGAGGTGCCGTTCGGATTCGTGGGAATTCCGCACGGGACCAGCGTGCACGTGGCCGAGCATTCGTCGCCGGAAGAGAACGCGGTGTTGCCGTCGTCGCACTCTTCCGAGCCTTCGACGATGTTGTCGCCGCAGACGGCTGCCGCGCTGCACGACGTGCTCGCGTCGATCTGGCCCGTCTGCTGCGCGTTGTTCGCCGGCATCGCCGGATCCTCGCACGCAAAATCGGTGGCGCTGTCGTGCGTGGTCGCGATGCGGTTCAAGCCGTGGCCGAACGGAGTGACTGCGCTCGGCGCGCTCGTGTGGACGTTGGCCGGCCCGGTGTAATTGCCGTACGACACGCAGTCGATCATGTCGGTGCTGTCGGGGTCGGTCTGGTCGACCGGCTTGCCCCAGCACACCATTCCGTTCTCGGGGATGAGCCCTTTGCCGCCGGTCGAATCGAACGTGAAGTCCGGCTTGATGCCGGAGGCAGCCTGGAAGCCGTTGCTCGCCATGATCCACGGGCGACCATCGCCGCTCGCGATCGTCGGGCTGGACGGCACGGTGAGGATCACGTGGTCGAAGGCCCCGGTGGAGTCGAAGGCGATCAGCTTGCTCGTGTCGACGTGGGTCTGCCCGAGCGCATCCATGACGATCTCGACGTACTGGACGTCGGTCGCGCCATTGAGGCCCGACATCAGGCGCTGGATATGGGAGATGTGGAACGTCGCCCACGCAGGCGAGGCAGCCAGCAGGATTCCTGCGGCAGTGAGCCGGCCGAGCAGGCGATGAAACGAGGATAAGCGGGCGGCTACTTTGATGGGGGACATTCTCTTGCCTTTTCGCATGGGATGAGCGGCACAATCCGTTCCGATCGCTGGTGATCCGGGGCTGGTGATCCGGGGAATGATGCATGGTCGCCGGTGGTGAAGAAAGTTACAGGTCCGCCTTCTTCGTGCCGAATGCTCGATGGCGCGGAGCCGGCGGGTACTTTCGCACCGATGCGAATCCCATTGTTGGGTGAGCGCGCACGCCCCTACAATCGGTGCTGCGTGTTGAGGCCGGCGCAGCGGGTGCCGGCTGAATGCGTGTGAAACAAGGGGGCCTTCCGATGCAGTTTCGTTCGTTCCTCGGCGCCGCCGCCGCGCTGCTCTGCGCCGGCATACTCGACGTCACGCCGGCTCGCGCCCAGAACGCCGCCGTCACCGTCAGCATCGACGCCGGGGCGTCGCGCCATGCGATCGACCCGCGCATCTACGGCGTCGCCTTCGGCACCGCCGCCCAGCTCACAGAGCTCAACTGTCCCCTCAACCGCAGCGGCGGCAACAACACGAGCCGCTACAACTGGCAGCTCAACGCCGACAACCGCGCGGCCGACTGGTACTTCGAGAGCCTGGCCTACTCGAGCGCCACCCCGGGCGAGGTCGGCGACACGTTCATCTCGACCAGCCGCTCCGGCGGCGCCGAGCCGATGCTGACGATCCCGATGATCGAGTACGTCGCGACCCTCGGCGCGTCACGCTCGCGCAAGGCCAGTTTTTCGATCGCGAAGTACGGGCACCAGCAGGGCAACGATTCCCAGTGGTACCCGGATGCCGGAAACGGGGTGCACACCGACGGCAGCTACGTCACGGGCAACAACCCGCTCGACGCGAACCTGCCCAACAGCACGACCCTCGAGCAGGGATGGATCCAGCATCTCGTCCAGGCGTGGGGCGCGGCCACGAGCGGCGGCCTGCGCTACTACCTCCTCGACAACGAGCCGAGCATCTGGTTCTCCACCCACCGCGACGTGCGCCCCGACGGTGAGTCGATGGACGCGCTGAAATCCAAGACGATCGGCTACGCCACCGTCATCAAGAACGTCGATCCCGGTGCCACGGTCGTCGGGCCGGAGGAATGGGGCTGGTCCGGCTACTTCTACAGCGGTCTCGACCAGCAGTACGGCGCAGCGCACAACTGGCAGCAGCCGTATCCGGACCGGTCTTCCCACGGCAACCAGGACTACCTTCCGTGGTATCTCGACCAGATGCGCAGCGCGTCGGCCTCTGCAGGGCGCCGCCTGCTCGACGTCTTCAGCGTACATTACTATCCGCAGGGCGGGGAGTTCGGCAGCGACACGTCGACGTCGATGCAGCAGCTTCGCAACCGCTCGACGCGATCCTTGTGGGACCCCGCCTACGTCGACCAGTCGTGGATCAGCGACAAGGTCATGCTGATCCCGCGCCTGAAGAATTGGGTTGCGAGTTACTATCCCGGCACCGCGACCGCGATCACCGAATACAACTGGGGCGCCGAGAGCCACATGAACGGCGCGACCACCCAGGCCGACATCCTCGGGATCTTCGGCCGCGAGGGCCTCGACCTTGCGACGCGCTGGACGACACCCGACGCGACCACGCCGGTATTCAAGGCGATGAAGATGTACCGCAACTACGACGGCAACCGCGGCACGTTCGGCGACACGAGCATCGCGGCGACTTCGACGGCCAACGCCGACAACTTGTCGGTGTTCGCGGCGCAGCGCAGCTCCGACCACGCGCTCACGGTGATGATCGTCTCGAAAGTGCTTTCGGGCTCGACTCCGGTGACGGTGAACCTGGCAAACTTCACGCCGCAGGCGAGCGCGAGCTCCTGGCGGCTGGCCTCGGGCACGATTTCGGGTCCGACGACGATCGCCGTCTCCGGCTCCAGCGTGCAGGCGTCGGTGCAGGCCCAGAGCGTGACGCTGCTGGTGCTCGCGGCTTCGTCCACGTCGAACGCGCCGCCGACGGCAGCGATGACAGCGACCCCGACTTCCGGAAACGCGCCGCTGGCGGTTTCGTTCAATGCGAGCGCATCGAGCGACAGCGACGGCAGCATTGCAGCGTACGCGTGGAGCTTCGGCGACGGGTCCACCGCATCGGGCGTGACTGCGTCGCACACGTATACGAGCGCAGGCACATTTACAGCCACGCTCACCGTCACCGACAATCTCGGTGCGACGGGCCACGCGACATCGACGATCAACGTGAGCCCGGACCCGACGGTACTGAATGCGCCGTCCGGCCTTACGGCCACGGCCGCCTCCGGGATCGTCAGGCTCGCCTGGACCGACAACTCTTCGAACGAGAGCGGCTTCTCCATCGAGAGGGCAACGTCCAGCCGTGGTCCTTTCGGTCGCATCGCGCAGGTGGCCGCCAACGTCACGACCTTCCAGCAGAGCGCGTCGCGCGGGACGTACTATTACCGCGTGCAGGCGTACAGCACGGCGACGGGCAAGGTGTCGGCGTACTCCAATACGGCGTCGGTGCGTGTGAAGTAGCGGGAATCATCCCGGGATCCGGCGCCGGCCCTGTTCACCGGACGCCGGCGCACGGACCATACGCGCTGCTGCTCACCGGCGCGGCATGCGCTGGCGCTGCCGCATCGCAACGGCAATGGTGCGCCATGGCGGGCATCGATCCGGTCCTCATCGTGTCGGCGGTGCGCACGGCACTCGGCGGTTTCCAGGGTGTTTTTCGCGACAAGTCGGCGCCGCAGCTCGGCGCTGCGGCGATCGCGGAAGCGGTCGCGCGCAGCGGAGTCGCCGCCGAAGAAATCGACGAGGTGTTGATGGGCTGCGTGCTGCCGGCAGGGCAGGGGCAGGCACCGGCGCGCCAGGCTGCCCTCGGCGCCGGGCTTGCCAGGTCGACGGGCGCAACGACCATCAACAAGATGTGCGGCTCGGGGATGAAGGCGGCGATGCTCGGCCATGACGTGCTCGTTGCCGGCAGCGCCCGCATCGTCGTTGCCGGCGGCATGGAATCGATGACGAACGCCCCGTACCTGCTGCCGAAAGCCCGCGCCGGCCAGCGCATGGGGCACGGCGCGATCGTCGACCACATGTTCCTCGACGGGCTCGAGGATGCCTACGACAAGGGGCGCCTGATGGGCACCTTCGCCGAGGACTGTGCCGCGAAGTATTCGTTCTCGCGCGCGCAGCAGGATGCCTGGGCACTGCGTTCGCTGGAAAGAGCCAAACGCGCGAACGAGGACGGATCGTTCGCGTCCGAAATCGTTCCGGTCGTCGTGGCCGATCGAAGTGGAGAGCGCGCCATCGCGCGCGACGAGCAGCCGTTTGCGGCCGATCCTGCGAAGATCCCGACCCTGAGGCCGGCATTTCGAAAGGACGGCACGGTAACCGCGGCCAACTCTTCGTCGATCTCGGATGGTGCGGCGGCTCTCGTGCTCTCGCGCGAGAGCGAAGCGTCGCGGCGATCGCTGGCACCGCTCGCGCGCATCGTCGCGCATGCGACGCACGCGCAGGAGCCGGGGTGGTTCACGACGGCGCCGGTTGCCGCGATCGCCAAAGTGCTCGACGCTGCCGGCTGGACTGCAAGCGACGTCGATCTGTTCGAGATCAACGAGGCTTTCGCGGTGGTCGCGATGGCTGCCGTGCGCGAGCATCGCCTCGATCCGGAGCGCGTCAACGTCAACGGCGGTGCCTGCGCGCTCGGGCATCCGATCGGAGCCTCGGGCGCCCGCATCCTCGTGACGCTCGTTGCCGCGCTGCGCGCCCGCGGCGGGCGGCGCGGCGTCGCCTCGCTGTGCATCGGCGGCGGGGAAGCCACCGCGATGGCCGTCGAGCTGCTGTGATGCACGACCGGTGCGGCGCGCATGAGTGAACCGTTGCGGCCTTCGGAGCCGCCGCTGGAGCGATGGCTCGACGAGCAGGCGTCGAGCTGGGTCTATCGCATCGTCGCCGACGAGGAGCCGGAGCAGAGGAGGGCAGGGCTGTTCCGCGCGCTGGCGGCAGCATCGGACGAGCAGGCCGCGATCATCGCGGCCGAGATACCGGATTCGCAGAAGCCGCTTCGCTTCCGGCCGACGCCGCGCCTGCGCATCGTCGCATTCCTCGTACGACTTCTCGGGCCGCGGCGCTGCCGGCCTCTGCTCGCGGCGGTGAAGGTGCGAGGGCTGTCGGCGTACGATGCGGCGCCGGTGGCCACCGGTCACCTGATGCCGACGACCGTTGCCGAAGTCGGCGGGCGCCATCGCAGCGTCGGCGGCGGCAATCTTCGCGCGGCAGTGTTCGGCGTCAACGACGGGCTCGTGTCGAACTCGTGCCTCATCCTCGGGGTCTCGGGAGCTTCGACCGACCCGCGCGCAGTGTTGCTCACCGGCACGGCCGGGCTGCTCGCCGGCGCGTTCTCGATGGCGGCGGGCGAATACGTCTCGGTGCGCTCCCAGCGCGAGCTGTTCGAGTACCAGATCGGCCAGGAGCGCGACGAGCTTGCGCTCTATCCCGAGGAGGAGGCCGAGGAGCTTGCGCTGATCTACGCGGCGCGCGGCGTCGAGGTCGACAAGGCGCGCGAGCTTGCGCACGTGCTCGTCCGCGATCCGAAGACGGCGCTGGACACGCTGGCTCGCGAAGAGCTCGGGCTCAACCCCGACGACCTCGGCTCTCCGCTGGGCGCCGCGCTTTCTTCGTTCGTGTCGTTTGCGGCAGGTGCGTCCCTGCCGCTGCTGCCGTTCGTTGCAGGGCTCGGCGCTTCTGCGCTGCGGATCTCGATCGCGCTGTCGTCGGTGGCGCTGTTCGCGCTCGGCGCCGTGCTCAGCCTGTTCTCCGGGCGCGGCGCAGTGGCGGGGGGCCTGCGGATGCTCCTTCTCGGAGCAGCGGCGGGTGCCGCGACGTGGGGGATCGGCGCCCTGCTGGGGGTCGGCTTATCCTGAATGTTTTCGGCCGCTTCCGTCCCGGAACCGCAGGATCCGGCGCTGCCGTGCGCTGATCGAAAATATTGCATTGAGTCTGTCAGATTGATCTGACATATGACTCTCACGTCACTTTATGGGGGGCTGCCCGGCCGGGACCGGCGCCCTGGGATTTTCGCGGAGGGCAAGTGTTGAAGAAAAAGGACCAATGGATCGCCACTGCACTCGTTGCAGCAGCGACAATCGTAACGATGCCCGGGTTTGCGGCCGCCAAGTCGATCAAGGTCGGCCCGAGTGAGACGTTGACCACCATCCAGGCTGGCGTGGACGCGGCGAGCAACGGTGACACCGTCCTCGTGCTGCCCGGCACGTACCACGAAGTTGCGGTGACCGGCGCTGCGGTCACCGTCAACAAGGCGATCCGGATGAAGGGCAAGTCGAAGCCCGACGCGCCGGTCATCCTCGAGGGGGTCCCGGGCCAGAGCGACGGCATCCTCGTCGAGCCCGTCAACGATACGGACCCGATGGTCGACGGGTTCCGCATCCAGGGCTTCACGATCCAGGGCTTCCATAACAACGGAATCCACCTTCGCTACTGCTCGAACTTCCAGATCCAGAAGAACACGGTGGCCAACAACGAGGAGAACGGGATCTTCCCGACCCTCTCGGCCACCGGCACCGTCAAGCGCAACACGTCTTACGGTTCGAAGGACAGCGGCCTGTGGGTGGAGGCGTCCACCGACGTGCGCGTGTTGCAGAACGATATTCACGACAACCCGACGGGTCTCGAAGTGACGGTCTCGGGCAGCGTCGACATGGAAAAGAACGAGATCCACGACAACACGACGGGCGTCGGCCTTTACCATCCGAACGCGTCCGGGCTTGGAAACCAGCCGTTCGCGTACGGTCCGTGGACGCTGCAAAACAACCACATCCACGACAACAACACGGCGAACAGCGCCATGGGCGGTATGGCTGCCGGTCTCCCCCCAGGCGGTGGCGTGCTGATCCTCGGCGTCGACGACGTGCTGATCACGAAGAACGACATCGAGAACAACAACTTCTACGGTGTCAGCGTCATCGACTGGTGCACGGCGACGGACGGCGCCGACTACGATTGCAACCACGCGATGCCGTCGTACGACCCGTACCCGGATCGCGACAACACGGAGTTCAATACGATCCTGGGCAACGGAACGATGCCGGACATGAGCAATCCGCTCTCGGCGTACGCTGCCGATTTCACGTACATCCTGGTCGACTCGACGGGAACGCACCACACCAACCGGTTCTGCGGGAATGACTACGGGACGTACAAGCACCCCGACATGACGCCGGGTGCGACGCTGCAGTGCGGCTGAGGCGAATGAATTCACGGTTCCCACTTGCTTCGTCCCCGGTCGCCGCGTTTGCGGCGGCCGGGGACGCTCTCTCCTGACGGAGGCGTGGCGCTCCATGCCGTGCCAATCTGAATGGCCCGGCTTCCTCCTGCGGGCGCCCGGCGCCGAACCCGGCTTGACCCCGGCCACCACCAAGCGCAGCGCTGCTTCACGAAAGTCGCGCATGCATCCCGGCAGTAGATCCACCGACCTGGTTCGCCGTTTTCGCGGCCCGGTAGCCGACGAGATCCACGTCCTTTGCCGGCCGGCGGACTCCGCGGCCGACGCTGCCACCCAGGCGGAATCGCTGTACCGCACGCTGCTCGCTTCGCTGGAATCGGAAGGAGCGGGCGCTGCGGATCTCGTCACCGAGACGGTGTTCTTTCGCCGCATCGAGGATGCAGACCTGCTGCGCGCGGCTGCGGCGCGCGTACTCGGCGGCGCCGAGGGCGGGCGCTGCGTTCCTTCCTCTACGATGATCGGCCAGGCGCCCCTGGACGGCGCGGCCTTCGAGCTCGCTGCCGTCGCGCGAATCCCGCGCGTTGGCGGCGATGCGACGAGCAGGCTCGTCGTTCGACGGGCGGCCTGCGGCTGCCCGGCCTGCTCGGCAGGCCAGAGTGCAAGGGTGCTCGAGGTCGGGGAGCAGACCCACGTGCACGCCGGCGGCATCCATGGACGCGGCGCAAGCGCCACGGGCCGCGGCGGCAGCGCCTTTGACGAGGCGTTCGCAATGTTCTGCGAAGGAGAGGCCCTGCTGCGCGAGGCGGGAATGGATTTCCGCGACGTCGTGCGCACGTGGATCCAGCTTCGCGACATCGATCGCGACTACGAAGCGTTCAACCAGGCCAGGCGCGAGTTCTTCGCCAGCCGGGGCGTCGAGCGGCGACCGGCGAGCACGGGAGTCCAGGGCATTCCTGATTCCGCTGCGCACGACTTCACGCTCGGGTTCCAGGCCGTGCGCGCGCCAAAGCCGCTCGAGGCGCCGACGATGTCGACACCCACGCTGAACGAAGCGTGGACTTACGGCGCCGATTTTTCGCGCGGGCTTCGCCTGGCCGATGCGAACAAGGTGGTGCTGCAGATCTCGGGCACCGCGAGCATCGACGAGGAAGGGCGCAGCGTCCACGTCGGGGATTTTCGCGCCCAGGCCGAACGGATGCTGCTCAACATCCGCGCGCTGCTCGAGCAGCAGGGCGCCGGTTTCGACGACCTCGTCTCGGCAGTCACGTACCTGAAACGACCGCAGGACGTCGGCGTGTTGCGCGAGATCTATGCGGCGCACGGCTTTCGCGGTTTTCCGGGCGCGATCGTCGATGCACCTCTTTGCCGCCCCGAGCTGCTGTGCGAAGCGGAAGCCGTCGCGCTGCTGCCGCTCGGCCGCGAGGCGCGAGGCTCCTGATGAAACGGCGTTTCCTTGCTGCGCTGCTGGCCGTCGCGTGCATGACTGCGGCCGGATGCGATTCGAACAGCGCCGCGCCGCGCGGCACCGAACCGGCAAAGCCGGCGGCGCAGAGCTCCGCCGCGCCGCCCGCGCAAGGAGCCGCTTCGGCCAAGGCTGCGAGTACCTCTGATTCGACGGCTGCGGCTCCCACCAAAGAGCCCGCTTCCGCGCCCGCCGCTGCGCGCCCCGCCGCCGATGTCCCGCTGAAGATCACCTACCCGCAGGAAGCGACGCTGTTTCCTCCCGACGGCGTCGCTCCGACGATCGTCTGGCAGGACGGCGGGGCGGACCGCTGGACCGTGACCATTCGTGCCGGCGATGCTCCGGCCGCGACGGCCAGCGTCGACGCCTCGCGCTGGCGACCGTCCGAAGACCAGTGGAGGCAGATCAAGGCGAAGAGCCGCGACAAGGATGCGGAGATTTCCGTCGCGCGCGCCGGTGGAGCGCCTTCGAGCGTCAGCGTGCACTTCCGCACGTCGGACGACCCCGTCAAGGACGCGATCTTCTATCGCGAAGTCCCGCTGCCGTTCCTTACTGCCGTGCAGGATCCGTCGCGGATCCGCTGGCGCTTCGGGACCGTCGACAACGAGGACAGCCCGCCGATCGTGCTCTCGAACCTGCCGGTGTGCGGCAACTGCCACTCGTTTGCCGACAACGCGAGCGCGCTCGGCATGGACGTCGATTACGGCAACGACAAGGGCGCCTACGCGATCATGCCGGTGTCGAAGAACATGGTGATGAACGACGAGAAGATCATCACCTGGGCCGACTACAAGCGCGAGGACGGCGAGCTGACCTTCGGCCTTCTTTCGAGGATGTCGCCCGACGGCCGCTACGTGATCAGCACCGTCAAGGACCGCTCGGTGTTCGTCGCGGTTCCCGACATCACGTTCTCGCAGCTGTTTTTCCCGATCAAGGGAATCCTCGTCGTCTACGACCGCCAGACGAAGAAATTTGCGGCCCTTCCGGGTGCCGACGATCCCCAGTACGTGCAGACGAACGCAGTCTGGAGCCCCGACGGCAAGACCCTCGTCTTCGCGCGCACCAAGGCCTACCACGACCAGAAGATCGACCAGCAGAACGCCGCGCTGATCGACGAGAAGGACGTCCCGGAGTTCACGCGCGACCACCAGCCGTTCCGCTACGACCTCTTCCGGATCCCGTTCAACGACGGCAAGGGCGGCAAGGCCGAGCCGATCGAGGGCGCCGGAAGCAACGGCAAGAGCAACTATTTCCCCAAGTTCTCTCCCGACGGGAAATGGATCGTCTTCTGCAAATCCAACAGCTACATGCTGCTGCAGCCCGACAGCGAGCTGTACATCATCCCGGCTTCGGGCGGCACGCCGCGGCGGCTTCGCTACAACACGCCGCTGATGAACTCCTGGCACAGCTGGTCGTCCAACAGCCGCTGGCTCGTCTTCTCGTCGAAGATGAACACGCCGTACACGCAGCTTTTCCTCACGCACATCGACGCGGACGGCAACGACAGCCCGCCGGTGCTGCTCGAGCACTTCACGTCGTCGGACCGCGCAGCCAACATCCCGGAGTTCGTTCGCCTGCCGGACGACGGCATCACGCAGATCAAGGAGCAGTTCCTCGACGCGTACTCGTTCCTGCGCGCCGGGATGGCCAACGAGCACACCGGCGACCACACCGGCGCCGAGAGGTCGTTTCGCAGGGGGCTTGCCGTCAATCCGGACAATGCCGAGCTTCACAACGCGCTCGGGTGGACGCTGTTCCAGGAAGGCAAGACTCCCGACGCCGTCGCCGAGTACCGCAAGGCGCTGGCCTCCGACCCCAACCACGTCAAGGCCCTGGACAACCTGGCGCTGGCGCTGGTGGAGCAGGAACAGTTCGACGACGCGGCCGCGAACTATCGCAAGTCCCTGGAGCTGCAGCCGAAGGCCGAGATCTACAGCGATCTCGGGTTCATCCTGTACCGGCTCGGCAAGGCGGACGAGGCGCAGGCGGACTACAAGAAAGCCCTGGCGCTGGACGCCCACTGTGCCTCGGCGCACTTCAATCTGGCTGTAGCCAGCGTCATGTCGGGCAACTATGCTGACGCCGAGTCGCACTACCGCGAGGCGCTGGCGAGCAAGGCCAACGCCGAGACCTACAACGGGCTCGGCTTCGCGCTGGCCCGCCAGGGGCGCATGGACGATGCCGTCGAGCAGTACCGAAAGGCCGTAGAGGCCGACGACAAGTACGTGCCGGCGTACAACAACCTCGGCGATGCCCTGGCCAGGCAAGGCCAGCTCGAGGAGGCCGAGGCCGCGTATCGCAAGTCGGTGGGAGAGAAGCCGAGCGCTGCGGTCTACAACCAGCTCGGCGTCGTGCTGGCCAGGCTCGGCAAGAAAGACGACGCGACCCGGGTGTTCCGCGACGCGCTTGCGTTGGACGGCGGCAACGCCGACGCGAAGAAGAACCTGGCCTCGCTAGAACAGAAGCAATAGAGGGGAGAGAGATGAACCATCTTGACGCGAGACGAAGGAGCGGCGTTCTGGCGGCAGTCGCGGCGGCAGCGCTGCTGGCTGCGCTGACGGGCGCGCGCGATGCCGCGGCGTACGAGTTCTACGATGACGGCACCAGCCACGGCTGCGTCGAGTGCCACAATGGGTTCAAGGGAGGCCCCACGAACACCCTGCACGACGAGCACCTGAACAAGTTCAACATCATGCAGTGCAACTTCTGTCACCCGCACGGCGGCGCAAGTACGCCTGTGCGGACCGTCACCAGCGGCGTAGGCGGTGGCTACGGCTGCGCCGGCTGCCACGGTCAAAACTACGGCGAGACTTCGATCACCAGCGGCAAGCCCAAGGCTACCGGTTACGGGCTGCGCGACGTCCACGCTGCCGCCGGCGTGATGATCTGCTCGAGCTGCCACTATCCGGGGTCCCCCGTCACGGGCATTCCGAATCCGCCGCCGGCAAGATTGCCGGAATATTCGCGGCCTCCGTACTACCGCCTGCACAACGGTTCCTCGAACCTTCACGACCCGTGCAGCAGCAGCCAGGAGAATTTCATCGGCGATCCCGATGGCAAGGGTCTCGACAACGACGGCAACGGATTTCGCGACTCGCCGGATGATCCAGGTTGCCCGCCCACGGCGATGACCACGTCAACGACGACCACGACTACTACGACGACCACGACGATCCCGGTCGCGTGCGCTCCTGCTCCGACTGCGCCTTGCACGGCCTCCGGCCAGTCCAAGCTGTCGGTCAACGAGAAGAGCGCCGGCAAGGAGAAGCTCAAGGCCCAGATCCAGAAGCTGGTGCCGGCGCTGGCAGCGACCGACTTCGGCGATCCGGTGATCGGAACGACGAACTACGCGCTGTGCATTTACGACGGCAGCAACGCGCTGAAGGGCGAGCTTTCCATCGTCAAGGGCGGAGAGAATTGTGGCACCGATCCCTGCTGGGAAGGCGTCAAGACCACCGGCTACAAGTATAAGGACAAGGACCTGACCGCCGACGGCGTGCAGAAGATCCAGCTTTCCGGCGGCGATGCCGGCAAGGGCAAGGTCTCGGTTTCGGCGAAGAACACCTCGTCGGCGAACAACATGCCTGTCGGAATCGCGGCCGCCTTGAACGGTGCCACGCACGCGACCGTGCAGCTGCTCGACAGCAGCGGCCACTGCTACGGTGCGACGCTCAGCCAGGTGAAAACGGCTGACGGCACGGTCTTCAGCGCGACCGGGCCTTAGCAGACACGACATCCCGCCGCCTCGGGTCCCGCGATCATCACGATCGCGGGACCGCGCGGCGGCCACGAACACGGCCGGGGAAACCGTAGTTCGCCAGCAGCCCTCGCCACCTGCGGGGGCAAAGGGATGGGTGTTTCCCATGACAAGCAGGAGAAGAGGACGAAAGGGGCTCGTCGGCAGCCTTGCGGCAATCGGTCTGCTCGGTGCCGCAGCGGTGGTGTGGTCGTCGATCTACGTTCCCGATCCCGAGGGAAGCTGGATCCGCGACACATCGAAGTACGCGGACTCGGTCGACCAGATCAACGTGCTCGGCGACATCGCGCCGGGCGCTTCGCAGGTGATGCTGCAGGTCGGCATCCGGCTGAACGCGCTGGCAGCAGCCGGCAAGAAGCAGAACTGGGATCTTGCCGACTACGAGCGGCAGGAGATCGAAGAAGCGTTCGACCGGCTGTCGCTCACGCGCCCGGGGATGGAACCGGACCTCGACACCTTCATCACCGGCAGCCTCGCACCGATCGGCACCGCGATCACTGCCAAGGACAAGACGGCCCTTGCAACGGCGCTCTCGAACGCGACGACCGCGTGCACGACGTGCCACCAGCTCTACGGCGATGATTTCCTCGTCGTGAAGATCGGAAAATCGGCGCTCCCGCTGCAGTAACGCAGCGTTCGCGAATGGGGTCAGGCACCAGCGGAATGGGGTCAGGCACCAGCGGAATAGGCACCAGCGGAATCGTGCTGCTGGTGCCGGCCCCCGTTATTGCGTCGACGAAGCCGGCTGGCCCGGGCGCCCGGGCCTGGGAACCGTCGTCACCGGCGTCAGCTCGGCCTGCTGCCGCACCGCATCGCCTTCGACCTTGTCGACGGCGATGTCGGCGAGCGTCGCGTGGCTCAGCTTGACGTGGAACGCCTCGTGGCGGGAGTCGACCGTCGGGTCGAGCGCCTCGGGAGTGAGGGCATCGTCCTGCACGTCGAACAGGAACACGAGATCGAGGTTGGCCGGCTCGATGAGGAACGACTTCATGCCGTCGAGCACCGGCAGTGCGACGTCGTTCCAGACCTTGTCGGTGCGCGACTGGATCGTCGTCGTCTTGCCGCTGAAGTAGAGCCCCGTCTCGATGTCGATCTCCAGGTGATCGTCGGACGACGGCGACGGACCCGCGACGCGCACCTCGGTAGGACCGATCGCACCGGCGGCCATGCTCCCGATCAAGAACTTGGACTGGAGCACGACGCTGTCGGGACCGAAATCTCGGGCAAGCCGCGCCAGCTCGTGCGTCACGGCATCGAGCTGGGCCTGCTGCTCGGCAGTGCGGCCGGGTTTCTTCGTATCGGCCGTCAGGTCGGTCGGCCATCCTCCGGCCGCGTGGAGAGGAGGAGTCTCGGGGGCGGGGGGCTTTTCTTCGAGCTGTCCGGCCGCCGCGCAGGCGGGCCAGAGCGCGATCAGGAGAGCCAGCAACTGAAGAGGGCGCAAACGCAGCAGAATTGGCGACGTTCTGCCGCGGTCGCTTCGCAACCGCGCAATCGGAAGGCATCCGGCAACGCTGCCGGTAGCGGGAAGGGAACCTGTCATCGTCCGCGATGCTGGCAAAAGCCGCCGGGGCTTTCCATCGGAATTCCATTTGTTCCTTTCCGCCCGCTCCCGCCGCCTTCCCGCAGCGCCGCCGAATCCGTGCCGGATTGCCACTCGATCCAGTTCCCGCGGCCTTTGCCCGCGCCGCACGGTTGCTGCAGCAGCGGGGGTGGAACACGCTCGCCCGAACCCGGCGTGAACGAATCGATGCAGAAAAAGCTTCCCCGCGTCGTGTACCGCTGCCTCGAGCGCACGGGCCGCGTTCTGGACGAGGCGGGGGCACGGGGCGAGCACGTGCTGATCGCTGTGTCCGGCGGTAGCGACTCGATGGCGCTGCTCGAAATCCTCGCGCTGGTTGCGCGCGAGCGCTCGCTAACGCTGCACGTCGCGTGCATCGACCACGCCATGAGGGCCGAAGCCGCGGCCGAACAGGAGCTGGTGCGACAGGCGGCGCTGCGCTGCGACGCCTCCTTCGACCTCGAAAAGATCGATCCCGGCCGCGGCGACGAGGATACGATGAGGCGACAGCGCCGGCAGGCGCTCGGCCGCCTCGCCGAGCAGCGCGGCTGCCGCCTCGTGTTTCTCGGCCACAATCGCGACGACCAGATCGAGACCATCGTCTTTCGTTTTCTGCGCGGAGCAGGGCTCGGCGGCCTGGCAGGAATGAAGGCCGTGCGCCTTCCATTCGTGCGGCCCCTGCTCGGCATTTCGCGAAGCGAGCTTCGCGAGCTGCTCGCGGCCCGCGACGTCGAGTGGGCAGAGGACGCGAGCAACGAGTCGCTGCGTTACGCCAGGGGCCGCCTTCGATGCACGGTGCTGCCGGCAATCGAGGCGAGCTTCGGCAAAGGAGCGCTCGACCACCTTCTCGACGTTGCGCCGCTGTGGCGGGCCGACGAGGAATTCCTCGAACGCGAAGCCGCGCGCCTGCTCGCTTACGCTTCGCGAAGGGGCGAGGCCGGCGTCGAGCTGGACCTGGAAACGATGTCCGGGGCCGACCAGGCACTGGTCCGGCGCGCGCTGCGGTCGTGGCTGAAAGACCGTACCGGCAGGGCGACCACGAGCCGCCATCTGCTGGCAATCGAGAAGTGGCTGGCCACCGGTCCGGCGGCGGGCGGGCTCGACCTGCCGCTGGCAAGGTTGTCGTGCCGCGCCGGACGCATCTGCGCCGACGCCTCGAGGCAGCCCGAAAACGTGTCCCGCCCTGCAGATCCCGAAGCCGTGCAGCCTTGCGAAGAGTCTTCGCGACGGCGTTGACAGATCGCCCGACCGTGACGAATGCATCATCCGGGTATCCCGGCGTTGACGCGCGCGGCGCGCGGCAGTGTCCAACAAGCGTGTTGCCGCCTTGTCGAGCCCGTGTTAGGTTCCTGCGGCTGGGAATTTCGCGAAGGAATCCGCCACGTTGCCTCGCTTCGACCGCGCCGGTCGCAGCGCGGGCCCGCCAGGTTGTCCGTTGCGGCGCACGTTTCCCGGGAACAGACAGGTAAAGCCGGCATTTCGACCAGATGAACCAGCTCTCCAGAAATCTCGCACTTTGGCTCGTGCTCGGCCTGATGGTCGTGCTGCTGTTCAACATGTTCCAGGCCCAGCAGGTCAAGGACCAGGAGCTGAGCTACAGCGAGTTCATCAAAGAGGTCGACGAAGGTCGCGTCGAGTCGGTGACGATGCAGGGCGACACCCTGCGCGGACGACTCGAAGGCGACAAGGAGTTCCGCACCTACGCGCCTCCGGGCCACGACACGGCCTCGCACATTCTCGACAAGGAAATTCCTTTCACCGTGCGTCCCGAGACGCAGGATCCCTGGTACATCGAGATGATGGTCCAGTGGTTCCCGATGCTGCTGCTGGTCGGCGTGTGGATCTTCTTCATGCGCCAGATGCAGGTGGGCGGCGGCAAGGCGATGAGCTTCGGCAAGAGCAAGGCCAAGCTGCTCTCCGAGCACGCCAACAAGGTGACGTTCAGCGACGTCGCCGGCATCGACGAGGCCAAGGACGAGCTCGAGGAGATCATCGCGTTCCTGCGTGACCCGAAGAAGTTCACGCGCCTCGGTGGCCGCATCCCCAAGGGTGTGCTGCTGGTCGGCGCTCCCGGCACCGGCAAGACGCTGCTCGCTCGCGCGGTGGCCGGCGAAGCGGGCGTTCCGTTCTTCTCGATTTCGGGATCGGACTTCGTCGAGATGTTCGTCGGCGTGGGCGCTTCGCGCGTTCGCGACCTTTTCGTGCAGGGCAAGAAGAATGCGCCGTGCATCATTTTCATCGACGAGATCGACGCCGTCGGGCGCCACCGCGGAGCCGGCCTCGGCGGCGGCCACGATGAACGCGAGCAGACGCTGAACCAGCTCCTCGTCGAGATGGACGGCTTCGAGTCGAACGAGGGCGTGATCCTCATGGCCGCGTCCAACCGGCCCGACGTGCTCGATCCGGCGCTGCTGCGCCCCGGCCGCTTCGACCGCCGCGTCGTCGTGCCGCGCCCCGACGTTCGCGGCCGCACCGGCATCCTCAAGGTGCACACCCGCAAGGTGCCGCTGGGCTCCGACGTCGAGCTCGAGAACGTCGCGAAGGGAACGCCCGGCTTCTCGGGCGCCGACCTCGAGAACCTCGTCAACGAGGCGGCGCTGATGGCCGCGCGCGAAGGCCGTGACACCGTCACGCAGAGCAATTTCGAGTCCGCCAAGGACAAGGTGCTGATGGGCAGCGAGCGCCGCAGCCTGGTCCTGTCCGACGACGAGAAGCGCAACACCGCCTACCACGAGTCGGGACACGCGCTGGTCGCGCGGATGCTTCCCGGCACCGACCCCGTGCACAAGGTGACGATCATACCGCGCGGCATGGCCCTCGGTGTCACGCAGCAGCTCCCCGAAGAGGATCGTCACTCGTTCAACCGCACCTATCTGCTCAACACGCTGGCGATCCTGTACGGCGGCCGCGTCGCCGAGGAGCTCGTGCTGAAGGAGATCACGACCGGTGCCGGCAACGACATCGAGCGCGCGACCCAGCTCGCGCACAAGATGATCTGCGAGTGGGGCATGAGCGAATCGCTCGGACCGGTGATGCTCAAGCGCGGCAGCGAGGAGCCTTTCCTCGGGCTCGACCTTCACCACCAGCGCGAGTACTCCGAGGACACTGCCCGGCTCGTCGACATCGAGGTCAAGAGCCTGCTGACCAACGCGTACCGCCGCGCCGAAGCGATCCTGTCGGCGAACATCGAGGCGCTGCACCGCATGGCCTCGGCCCTGCTCGAGCGCGAGACCCTCGACGGTCGCGAGCTCGACGTCATTCTCTCCGGCACCGGGGCTGCGCTGCCGGCAGGAGTCTGAGCGCCAGCCCGGCGGCGGGCGCTCGAACAGCAATGGCAGCGGGGAACCAGTCGGCCGGGCCAGGCGGGCCAGCCGGGCCAGCCAAAAAGGAACGCCGCCTTTTCGGCACCGACGGCATTCGGGGCACGGCCAACCAGGAGCCGATGACGCCGGAAACGGTGCTTCGCCTCGGCCGCGCCGTCGGACGCCACTTCCAGACCGCGAGCAACCGCCGCCACAAGATCCTCATCGGCAAGGACACGCGCCTGTCCGGCTACATGATCGAGACCGCGCTGGAGGCCGGCCTGACGTCGATGGGCATCGACGTGCTGCTGGTAGGGCCGATGCCCACTCCGGGCATCGCGTTCCTTACGCGCAGCGTGCGCGCGGATGCGGGCGTTGCGATCTCGGCGTCGCACAATCCCTACTCCGACAACGGCATCAAGTTCTTCGGCCCCGACGGCTTCAAGCTGGCCGATTCGGCCGAGCTGGCCATCGAGAGCCTGATGTTCGGCGACGATCTCGACTGCATCCGCCCGACCGGCGGCGGCATAGGCAAGGCGTTCCGCATCGACGATGCCGACGGTCGCTACAACGTGTTCCTGAAGACGGTGCTTCCCCGCGAGCTGACCTTGGACGGTCTTCGCGTCGTCATCGACTGCGCGCACGGTGCGGCCTATCGAGTCGCGCCGCAGGTGCTGATGGAGCTGGGCGCCGAGGTCGTCTCGATCGGCGTCTCCCCGGACGGACACAACATCAACGACGGCGTCGGCGCCCTGCATGTCGCGGCGCTGCGCGAGCGAGTTCGCGCCGAGAAGGCGGACGTCGGCATCGCGCTCGACGGCGACGCCGACCGCTGCATCCTCGTCGACGAAGAGGGCGAGGAAGTCGACGGTGACCACGTCCTGGCCATTCTCGGGCTTGCGATGCTCGAGCGCGGCGATCTTGCGGGAAACACGGTGGTGGCGACCGTGATGTCGAACTTCGGCCTCGAGGTGCTGCTGCGCGAGCGCGGCGTCACGCTCGAGCGCACGCCCGTCGGCGACCGTTACGTCGTCGAGCGCATGGTCGAAGGCGGCTTCAAGCTCGGCGGCGAAAAATCCGGCCACATCATCTGCCTCGACCATGCGACGACCGGCGACGGCATGGTCACCGCGCTGTCGGTGCTGACCTGCATGAAGCTGACCGGAAAGCCGCTGTCGCACGGCCGCAGCCTGCTTCGCAGTTATCCGCAGCGCCTCGTCAGCCTCAAAGTGAAGGAACGCCGCACACTCGAAGCGATTCCTTCGGTGGCCGGCGCGATCGCCGAAGCCGAAGACGCGCTCGGCTGCCGCGGCCGCGTGGTCGTGCGCTTCTCCGGTACCGAACCGCTGGCACGCGTGATGGTCGAAGGCGAGGAAGAAGGCATGGTCGATCGCCACGCCCTCCGCATCGCGGCAGCGATCGAGGCGGCGCTGGGCTGACGCGGTGAGCACGATGCGCGAAAGCGCGCTGCCGGCTGCCGGCGTCGCGACGTTGCTGCGCCTCGGCGTCAACATCGATCACGTCGCGACGATCCGCCAGGCGCGCGGCGTCAGCTATCCCGATCCCGTCCAGGCAGCGCTGGCCGCCGAGCGCGGCGGCGCTTCGGGCATCACCGCGCACCTTCGCGAGGATCGCCGCCACATCCAGGACCACGACATCCGGCGCCTGGCTTCGGCGATCTCGACCAAACTCAACCTGGAGATGGCCGCGACGGCAGCGATGGTCGATTTCGCGTGCCAGGTGCTTCCGGCCGACGTCTGCATCGTCCCGGAAAAACGCGAGGAGCTGACGACCGAAGGCGGCCTGGCAGTGGCCGGCCGCGAAAAAGACCTTGCTCCGATGGTCGCACGGCTTCGCGAGGCGGGAATCTCCGTCAGCCTGTTCATCGAGCCCGAGCTGCGCGAAATCGACGCGACGATCGCCGTCGGTGCCGGCGTCGTCGAGCTGCACACCGGCAGCTACGCCAACGCGCGCGGCCAGGGCGAGATCGACGACGACATGGAGAGGATCGCGCGCGCGGCCGCGTACGCTTACGAGCGGGGGCTCCAGGTCAATGCAGGCCACGGGCTCACGCTCGAGAACGTCGGCCCGATCGCTGCGCTGCCCGAGATGGAAGAGCTGAACATCGGGCACTCGATCATCGCGCGCTCGGTGTTCGTCGGCATCGAGGAAGCGACGCGCGAGATGATGGAGGCGTGCCGGCGGGCGCGCCGCGGACCGCTGCGGTGAAGATCGACGCGGCCTCCGCCTCGGTGCTCTCGCGCGAGGCGATGCGCGACCTCGATGCCGCAACCATTGCGTCGGGCACACCGTCGCTCGAGCTGATGGAAAGGGCGGGGGCCGCCATTGCCGCTGCCCTCGAAGACCGCGAACTGCACGCAGTGGAACTGCCCGAGCGGCCCCGCCTGCTCGTCGTCGCAGGTCGCGGCAACAACGGGGGCGACGGGTTCGTCGTTGCCAGGCTGCTGGCCGGGCGGGGCTGGCAATGCACCGTGGGTCTCGTCGAAGGCGATCCCGCGCCCGGAGGCGACGCCGCGAGGAACCTCGAGGAGTGGACCCGGGTGGGCGGCCGGACTCTTTCGATCGACGAAACCCGCCGCCTCATCGACGAGGGCGCTCCCGGTCACGACCTCGTCCTCGATGCGATCTTCGGTACCGGCCTGGTGCGGCCGGTCGAAGATCCGGCCAGGACCATTATCGAATCGTTGAACTCCTGCGGCTTACCTGTTGTTGCTGCTGATATTTCTTCCGGTCTAGGTGCCGATTCGGGGACTCCGCTCGGAGCCGCCGTTCGCTGCCGCGCCACCGTGACGATCGGCGCCGCCAAGCCCGGCCTGTTCCTGGCCGATGGTCCGGACTTCGCCGGCCGCGTGCGAGTCGTCGACATCGGCCTCTGCGAGCTCGATGCGGCCGGAGTCGTGCGCCAGGGCATCGTGCTCGACGCTGCGACCACGGCAGGATCCCTTCCGCGCCTTGTCCCGCTCAGCCACAAGGGCAGCCGCGGACACGTCTTCATCGTCGCCGGGAGCCGCGGAAAAACGGGAGCGGCGATTCTCGCTGCCCGGGGAGCCCTTCGCTCAGGTGCCGGCCTGGTCACCGTCGTCGGCGTCGCCGACGTGCAGGCCGCCGTCTCGCGGGCCCTTCCCGAAGCAATGACGCTGTCATTCCCGGCCGACGACGAGGGCCGTTTGCGCGAAGATGCTGCGGACCGCATCGCCGCTGCCGTGGCCGAAGCGGATGCGATCGTCGTTGGGCCCGGAATCGGGCGCGGGCCTGGTCCCGACGCCGTGGTCGCTGCGCTGCTCGCCGTCGCGCGGCCGCTTATCCTGGACGCCGATGCCCTCAACGCCGTCGCGTCCTGGGATGGGCCGCGGCGCCACGCGGCATTCGGCGCGCGTTCGGCGGCCGGTTCGCCCAAGGTGATCCTGACTCCGCATCCGGGCGAGATGGCAAGACTGGTGGCTACGACCGGAGCCAGAGTTCAACTCTCACGCAAGGTATTTGCTGACAAGATTGCGCAGGAGCTTGGCTGTGTCGTCGTCCTGAAAGGAGCGGCGACGATCGTGTCGGACGGCGTGACCACGGCGTTCAACACGACGGGAAACCCCGGGATGGCAACCGGCGGCAGCGGCGACGTGCTCGCTGGAATGCTGGGCGCGCTGGCGGCCAGACTGGCGCCGCTCGAGGCTGCCCGGCTCGGAGTCTACGTGCACGGCATGGCCGGCGACGCGTTGTACTGCGGCGGGCGCTCCGGCTTCCTTGCATCCGAGATCGCCGACGCCGTCCCCGCCGCGCTGGCGTCGCGGCAGCCCAAATGAGCTCGACGGACAGCTCGACGGGCAGCGCGGCCGCCCACGCAGGCGGCGACTCGGCGAACGTGGTCGAGAAGACCTCCCGCAGCGAGGAAGAAACCGAAGCCATCGGCCGACGTCTGGCCGAGGCCCTGCCGCCGCACACGGTGGTCGCGCTTTGCGGTCCCCTCGGTGCCGGCAAGACGGTCTTTGCCAGAGGGGTCGCCGCCGGTCTCGGCATCGACCCCGCGCTCGTCACCAGCCCTACGTTCGTCTACCTCGTCGACTATCCCGAAGGTCGCATTCCCTTCGTTCACGCGGACCTGTACCGCTTCGGCGATGTTCCGGGTGAGCTCGTCGAAGGGGCCTTCGAGAGCATCGGCCTGGAGGCTGCACTGGCCGGAGATGCGATCGTGCTGATCGAGTGGTGGCCTTTCCACCGAGGGATCGAGCCCGAGCGCATCGTCCTCGTTGAACTCGCCGTCGAATCCGGCGATGTTAGGTCGATTCGCCTGAATTTCCGGGGTCCCGGACTCGGCGCGGCCTTGGCTCGCGTCTCGCAGTGACCCCCTCCCGCAAGGCCCGGCATGTCGAACAGGATCCGCATCGTCCAGAAGTACGGTGGCACGTCGGTCGGCACCCCCGACCGAATCCGGGCCGTCGCGCGCCGGGTCAAGCGCGTCTATGACCAGGGCCACGAGATCGCCGTCGTAGCCTCGGCGATGTCGGGCGAAACCAACCGCCTGCTCGCGCTCGGGCGCGAGGTCTCGGCCAGTCCCCATCCCCGCGAGCTCGACTCGATGGTCGCCACCGGCGAGCAGGTCTCCTGCGCGATGCTCGCGATGGCGCTGCACGACATCGGCGTACCGGCGGTCTCCTTGCTCGGCCACCAGGTACGCATCCAGACCGATTCGTCGTTCGGCCGCGCGCGCATCCGCTCGATCGACGTCTCGCGCATCGAGCGCGCGTTCTCGGAGCGCTGCGTGGCGGTGGTCGCGGGGTTCCAGGGCGTCGACGACGATCACAACATCACGACTCTCGGCCGCGGCGGCTCCGATACGACCGGCGTCGCGATCGCCGCGGCAATCAAGGCCGACGTCTGCGAGATCCTGACCGACGTCGACGGAGTCTACACGACCGACCCGCGCATCTGTGACGGAGCGCGCAAGCTCGACCGCATCTCGTACGACGAGATGCTCGAGCTGGCCAGCCTCGGCGCCAAGGTGCTGCAGATCCGATCGGTGGAATTCGCCAAGCGCTACAGCGTGCCCGTGCACGTGCGCTCGAGCTTCAACGACGTCGAGGGAACCTGGGTCGTCGCAGAGGAACAGGACATGGAAGAGATTCTCGTTTCGGGCGTCGCATTCGAGCGTGACCAGGCCAAGGTCACCATCGAAGGGGTGCCCGATGCGCCCGGCCTTGCCGCCTCGATCTTCGTGCCGCTGGCCGAAGCCAACCTCGTCATCGACATGATCGTGCAGAACGTCGGCGTAGACGGGCGCACCGACGTGACGTTCACGGTGGCCCCGGCCGACCTGGAAGCGACGAAGACGATCGCCGAAAAAGCGACGCTGCGCATCGGCGCCCGCGGCGTCAGCACCCAGTCGGGGCTTGGCAAGGTGTCGGTGGTGGGGCTCGGGATGCGCAACCACGCGGGCGTCGCGGCGCGCATGTTCGAGGTGCTCGCCCGTGAGAGAATCAACATCCGGATGATCTCGACCTCGGAGATCAAGATTTCGGTCGTCGTCGGCAACGACCAGGTCGATGCGGCGGTACGCGCGCTGCACGCGGCCTTCCTCGGCCCCGAGGCGAAGGCTCTGCAGGAGACCGCTTGAGCGAAGGACGCAAGAAGGCGCCCGGGCGCAACGACGGCGAGGACTGCACGTACGCTCGTGCAGCGGCCTCGAAGCGCTCGGCGTCGCACGCCAGTGCTCCCGGCGTGCATCCTTCGCGATCGATCGAGATCTACGACACGACGCTGCGCGACGGCACCCAGGGCGAGGGCGTGAGCTTCACCGTCCGTGACAAGATTGCCGTGGCCCTTCGCCTCGATGACTTCGGCGTCGCGGTGATCGAAGGCGGCTGGCCGGGGTCCAACCCCCGCGACGCGGCATTCTTCGACGAGATCCGCCGCGAGAAGCTGCGCCACGCCAGGATCGCGGCGTTCGGCTCGACGATGCGGCCCGGCAAGGCGCCGTCGGCCGACGCGAACCTGAAGGCGCTGCTCGATGCAAAGACTCCGGTAGTCACCATCGTCGCCAAGACCTGGGACCTGCACGTCCACGAGGACCTGCGCATCGAGCTCGACGCGAACCTCGAGCTGATCACCAGGACGATCGAGTACCTGAAGAAGCGCGTCGACCGCGTGATCCTCGATGCCGAACATTTCTTCGACGGCTTTGCCGCCAACCGCCCGTACGCGATTTCGTGCCTGCGGGCCGCGGCCGATGCCGGCGCCGACCTGCTGTGCCTTTGCGATACGCGCGGCGGCTCGCTGCCGGGCGACGTTGCCGCGGCCACGCTGGAGGCGGGCAGCATCGGCGTTCCTCTCGGTATTCACTGCCACAACGACTCGGGACTGGCCGTGGCCAATTCGCTCGCGGCCGTCGAGGCGGGTGCAGTGCAGGTGCAGGGCACCGTCAACGGGTTCGGCGAGCGCTGCGGCAACGCGAGCCTTTGCACGCTGGTGCCGAATCTCCAGCTCAAGATGGGCTACCGGTGTGTGAGCTCCGCGCAGCTTGCGCGCCTGTCCGACCTCTCGCGGCTTTGCGCCGAGCTCGCCAACGTGCAGCTCGAGCCGAGGCTTCCGTACGTCGGACGCTCGGCGTTCGCGCACAAGGGCGGCCTTCACGTCGCGGCGGTGCGCAAGAACGCGGTCACGTACGAGCACATCGACCCGGCGCTGGTCGGCAACCACCAGCGGGTGCTCATCTCGGACCTTGCCGGACGCAGCAACGTCATGCACAAGGCCGAGCAGTTCGGCATCGACGTCGCGGGCCGTCACGACGAGCTCGCCTCGCTGCTCTCGCACCTGAAGGAGCTCGAGCACAGCGGCTTCCAGTTCGAAGGGGCCGACGCTTCGCTCGAGCTGCTGATGCGTCGCAACCTTCACCCGTTCCGCCGCTTCTTCCGCCTGATCGGCTTCCGGGTCACCGACGAGAAGCGCTCGGAGGACGGCAGGACGTGGTGCGAAGCCACGGTGATGATCGAGGCGCCGGACGGCGCCGTCGAGCACACGGCGGCCGAAGGCAACGGGCCCGTCAACGCGCTCGACCGCGCGCTGCGCAAGGCTCTGACCAAGTTCTATCCGAGCATCGAGAAGGTGCAGCTCCACGACTACAAGGTGCGCGTGCTCGACGGCACCAGCGGAACCGAAAGCCGCGTGCGCGTGCTGATCGAATCGGGCGACGGCGAAAAGCGCTGGGGCTCGGTCGGAGTGTCGCACAACGTGGTCGAGGCGAGCTGGCAGGCGCTGGTCGACAGCCTGGTCTACCACCTGGTGCGCGAGGAGGAGAAGCTTTCCCGTCGCACGTCCAGGTCCGCGGCCGCAAGGGGCAAGCGCTGACGAGGCGCGCACCTGCGGTCATGGCCACGCCGATGCACGGCTATTTCGACTACAACGCGAGCAGTCTGCTGCGGCCGCAAGCCGCGGCAGCGCTGGCGGCGTGGATCGACAGCGGAGGCGGCAACCCCTCCAGCATGCACGCGCGCGGACGGCGGGCCCGCATCGAGATCGAAGACGCGCGGCGCAGTGTCGCGTCGCTGGCCGACGGCGCGGTTGCACGCGACGTCGTGTTCACGTCTGGGGCGACCGAGTCGAACAATACCGTGCTGCGCGGTTTCGCCGCAGCGATGCCAGAAGCGACGCTCGTCACATCGGTGGTCGAGCATCATTCGCTCGTCGCGACGGTCGATGACCTCGAAACGCGCGGACACCGCATCGTGCGGCTGGCTGCACGCAGCGATTCGTCCCTCGATCTTGCGCCGCTTGCCTCGCTCGGCGCGGGCCCCGTTCTCGTCAGCCTCGGCCTTGCCAACGGCGAAAGCGGCGCGATTCTCGCCGTCGATTCCCTTCTCGCGGCGGCTCCGGCCGGCGCTTTCGTGCATCTCGATGTCGCGCAGGCAGCCGGCCGCCTGCTGCTGCCTTTCGGCGGCCGCATCGACGCATTGTCGATGTCCGGGCACAAGTTCGGCTCTCCACCTGGAATCGGCGCGCTGGTGGTTTCGCCGCGACTGCGCGGGCTGCTTCGTCCTTTGCTGACCGGCGGTCCCCAGGAATGGTCGATGAGGGCGGGTACGCCGAACGTACCCGGTATCGTCGCGATGGGAGCAGCTGCGCGGGCATCGCTGGAAGGCATGGACACCGAGCAGCGCCGGCTTGCGGCGATCCGCAATGGCCTCTGGCAGCGTCTTCGCACGACGCTGCCCGGAATCGTCCGCATCACCCCGGACGACGGACTGGCCAACACGCTGACGATCGCGCTCGAAGGCTGCAGCGCCGACAGCCTGATCGCAGCGCTCGACCTCGAAGGATTCTGCATTTCGGCAGGCTCGGCGTGCGCGGCCGGCTCGCCCGAACCTTCGCACGTGATGAAGGCGCTCGGCCTTGCGCCGCAGTACCACGGCGGCGTGCTGCGCATCAGCGCCGGGTGGGGAACCCAGCGCGACGATGCGGACGCTCTGGCCGATGCGCTCGAACGGACCATCCGGCGCGCGAGGCAAGCCGCATGAACGGCGCAGCGCACGAAGACGCGATGCTCGCCCCGTTGCTCGAGCCCGAGCCCGGCGCGCGCGTCGTCGTCGCGATGAGCGGCGGAGTCGACAGCTCGGTGGCGACCGCGCTTCTGGTCGAACGAGGCTATGACGTCGTCGGCATCTCGCTGCGCCTGTCCGAGGAAAGGCCCGGGGGATCCTCGAGCGGCTGCTGCAGTCTCGAAGACTTCCAGGACGCCGCGCGCGTGGCCGACGGCCTCGGCGTACCGCACTACGTCTTCGACATGCGCGAGGCCTTCGCGCGCGACGTCATCGCTCCGTTCGTCGAGGAATACCTTGCCGGACGCACGCCGAGCCCCTGCATCCTTTGCAACCGCTCGATCAAGTTCTCGGCACTCAGGCGCCGCGCCGCCGAGCTGGGCGCCCGCTGGGTCGCTACCGGGCACTACGCGCGCCGCCGCATCGACGGCGATCGCTGCCGGCTTCTGCGGGGCCGCGACGACGCGAAGGACCAGTCCTACTTCCTGTTCGAGATGGACCAGCAGGGCCTTGCGCGCACGCTGTTTCCCGTCGGCGAGATGACCAAGGACGAAGTGCGCGCATTCGCCGCGTCGCGGGGAATCGCGACGGCGGCAAAGGCCGACAGCCAGGAAATCTGTTTCGTTCCCGACGGCCGCTACGCGGATTTCGTCGAAAAGCTCGCGCCGGGTCGGGTGCGCGAAGGCGAAATCCTCGCCGAGAACGGCGCGGTGATCGGACGCCACGCAGGCGTGCACCGTTATACGGTGGGGCAGAGGCGCGGACTCGGCGTGGCTGCAGGCGAGCCGCTGTACGTTGAGTCGGTCGATGCAGAGACGGCTTCCGTGCGCGTCGGTCCTCGACGATTGCTGCGTCGCGACGGCCTCGTCGCCGACGGCGTCGTGTGGACGTCGGGCCGGCCGGAGCCGGAAGGCGCGGCGGTCGAGGCGCGTATCCGCCACCGGCACCGGGCGGTTCCTGCAACCGTGCACCGTCGCGGCGAGAGGATCGAAGTGCGCTTCGCCGAGCCGGAAGAAGCGGTAACGCCCGGCCAGGCGGTGGTGCTGTATCGCGGCGACGATGTGATCGGCGGCGGCTGGATCCGCGAGTCCTTCGTTGCGCCCGGCGCCGAAGTGGCCAGTCGTGGCGGCGGGATGAGGGGATAGCCGTGCGCGTCGCGATCGCTACCCTGGGTTGCAAAGTCAACCGCTACGACACTGCCGTGATCGAGAAGCGGGTGGACGCACGCGGCTGGACGAGAGTCGATTTCGACGAGATCGCCGACGCCTATGTCGTCAATTCCTGCACGGTCACCGATCGCGCCGATCGCGACGCGAGGCGGCTTGCGCGGCGCGCGCGGCGAAGGAATCCGGCCGGGCGCGTGATCATGACCGGATGCTACGCGCAGACGAGCAGCGAGGAAATCACCCGGCTCGGTTACGTCGATCACGTCGTCGGGCTCGGTCGCATCGACGACCTTCTCGAGGCCGTCGCCGGGCAGCTCGACCTCCGCGCGGCCGTGTCGGACCTGCGGCACGCCGACAGTATTGCGACGCTCGGCATCGATACGTTCGCCGGTCGCAGCCGCGCCTTCGTCAAGGTGCAGGAAGGATGCGACCTGTTCTGTACCTTCTGCATCGTTCCGGTAGCCCGCGGGCGAAGCCGCAGCGTCGATGCCAGGCCGGTGCTCGAGGAGATCGAGCGCCTTGCCGCAGCGGGCTTCCGGGAAGTCGTGCTGACCGGAGTGCATCTCGGAGGCTACGGAGCCGACCTCGATCCGCCGCGCGACCTGGCGTGGCTGCTCGAATGCCTTGCCGACAGAAAACCGCCGGTTCGCGTGCGCGTGAGCTCCGTCGATCCTCCCGAGCTCACGCCGCGCCTGCTCGACGTGCTGCGCGACGACATCTTCTGCCCGCACCTGCACGTGCCCCTGCAATCGTGCGACGACGGTGTGCTTTCGCGCATGAGGCGGCGCTACACGTTCGCGCAGGCACGAGCGGCGATCGAGCGCACGAGAGCGGCACTCGGCGACGACGTGGCGATCGGGACCGACCTCATCACCGGTTTTCCGGAGGAGAGCGAAGAAGAATTCCGCACGACCTGCGATCGCCTGGAACAACTGGCTCCGGCCTACGTGCACGTGTTCCCGTACTCGATCCGCAGCTCGACGTCGGCGGCCAAAAGATGGAAGCCTCTCGATGACGCGACCGTTCACGGTCGCGCGGCGGCCGTCCGCCATCTCGATGTGGAGTTGAGGGCGCGTTTCCGCCGCCGCTTCGTCGGTCGCAGCGCCGCCGTACTTTTCGAAGGCAGCCGCGACGACGCTACCGGTCGCTGGCGCGGGCACAGCGAGCACTATCTCGACGTCTCCTGCGCGACGCCGCCCGACGTTGGCGAGCTTCGGCGCAGCATCCGTCGCGTCGTGATCGACGAGGAGAGCGCCGGCGGCCTGGTCGGGAGGCTCGCGTGACTGCCCGCAAGACCGCCGATTCGCAGCCGAGCCCCAGCCTGGACGCGCTCGAGGCGCTGATCGACTACCGCTTTCGCGATCGCAAGCTGCTGGAGCGCGCGCTGGTGCACAGCTCCGCGGCCACCGAGGGCGACCTCGAGAGCAACCAGACCTTCGAGTTCCTCGGCGATGCGGTGCTCGACCTTGCGGTGTCGGAATTCCTGCTGCGCCGCCATCCGAAGCGTGCCGAAGGAGAGCTGACGAGGATGCGTGCGAGCATCGTCAGCGCCAAGGGCCTGGCGACGGCGGCGGCAAGGCTCGATCTCGGGCGCTGGATCCGGCTCGGACGCGGCGAAGCTCGCAGCGGTGGCGGCAAGAAGGCCAACATCCTTGCGGATACCTACGAAGCGGTCGTCGCGGCCGTGTTCCTCGATAGCGGCTACGAAGCGGCGCGCAAGCTTCTCGAAGCGACGTTCGCGCAGGAGATCGCCGCGGCAGACCCGACCGGCGACGATTGGAAGACCGAGCTCCAGGAGCTGACCCAGGCCCGTTACCACTGCACGCCGTCGTATTCCCTCGTGTCGACGTCGGGCCCGGACCACGCCAAGCACTTCGAGGTTGCCATCCGCGTCGCCGGAGAGACCATCGGCAACGGCAGCGGCGCCAGCCGCAAGAGCGCCGAGCAGATGGCGGCGCGCGAAGCAGTCGCCGTGCTGCGCGACAAGCCGCTGCCGCCTGAACCGGCACCGGAACCGGAAGCTGCGCCGCCTCGAAAGCGACGAAGCCGCGCCAAAGCGCGTCCTGCCGATGACGCGGCCGCCGCCGCTGCCGACAACGCCGCCGCTGCCGCCGATTCCGGCGAGAAACCGCTCGATCAAGGCGCCCGGTGACTGTTTCCGGTCAACCCGAAGCGCAGCGCTGCGGCTACGTCGCGATCGCGGGGGCTCCGAACGTCGGAAAATCGACGCTGCTCAACCGTATTCTCGGGCGTCCCCTCAGCATTGCGACGCCGAAGCCCCAGACCACGCGCCGGCGCCTGCTCGGCGTCGAGACGCGCGGCAACGTGCAGATTGCGTTCTGCGATACGCCCGGCATCCATCCGATCCACGGGCTGATGCACGATCGCATGAACGCGCAGGCGAGGCAGGGCCTCCGCGAAGCCGATGTCGTGTGCTGGATGCTGGATGCATCGCACGGCATCCGCGGTATCGATCGCGAAGAGGCGGCCTCACTGGATCCCGCCCGCACCATCGTCGTGATGAACAAGTGTGATGCCGTCGACAAACCGGCGGTCCTTCCCCGCATCGCGCAGGCCTCGGCACTGCTGCCGGGCAGCGAGATTTTTCCGGTCAGCGCGCGAAGCGGGCAGGGCGTCGAAGAGCTCGTCGCACATCTGGTCTCGCGCATGCCCGAAGGCCAATGGATGTACGATCCCGAGCTGCTGACCGACCAGAGCGAGCGCTACCTGGTCGGAGAGCTGGTGCGCGAGCAGCTCTTCGTGCAGCTCGACCGCGAGCTGCCGTACCGCGTTGCGGTCTCCGTCGACGTTTTTCGCGACGGGCCCCGGCACACGTCGATCTCGGCGACGATCTACACCGACAGCGAATCGACGAAGCGCATCATCGTCGGCAAGGGAGGAAGCCGCATCAAAAACGTCGGGATCGTCGCACGGGAGCACATCGAGGAGCTGCTGGAGCGCAAGATTTTCCTCGAGTTGTTCGTCAAGGTGAAGCCGGGCTGGCAGGACGATCCGCGTTTTCTCGAGGAGCTGGGCCTGTGAGCCGTCCGACCGCTTCCTGGGGTGGAGCCGGCACTTCGCCGCGAATGCGGCTCGCGATCGTCGGTCGCCCCAACGTCGGCAAGTCGACGCTGTTCAACCGCCTGCTCGGCCGCCGTCGTGCGATCACGCTCGACGAGCCCGGCATTACCCGCGATCCCATCGTCGAGCCGATGGACCTGGAAGGCATGCCCCTCGACCTCGTCGACACCGGCGGCCTCGGCGGAGAGGCCGACATCGCGCTTGCGGACCGGGTTCACGAACACACGGTGCGCGCGATCGGCGCGAGCGACATCCTGATCGTGCTGTTCGATGCAAGGTCCGGTCTTGGTCCCCTCGACCGCGACACCGTCGACCTGGTTTCGCGAAGCGGCCTGCCGGCGATCTACGTCGCGAACAAGGGCGAGGGCCGGGCAAGCGAGGATACCGCGCTCGAGTTCTGCGCGCTCGGCATCGATCCCCCGCTCGTCATTTCGGCCGAGCACGGACACGGCATCTCCGAGCTGCGAAGCATGATCGCCGACATGGTGCGCGAGGCCGGCGGTCTCCCCGAGGAAGAGGACGAGAACGTCGATGACGGTGAGTATGAGGGTGAAGATTCCGGGGAAGAAGAGGCTGCCGAGCAAGCGGACACGGGTCGTCCGTGTCGCGTCGCGCTCGTCGGTCGCCCCAACGTCGGAAAGTCCTCGCTTCTCAACCTGCTGGCAGGCCAGATGCTCTCGCTCGTCGACAACAAGCCGGGTACCACGAGGGACGTCGTCGACACGGAAATCGAGCGCGGCGGACGCCGCTATCTGCTTCTCGATACTGCTGGCATGCGGCGGCCCTCGCGGGTGGAGGAAGGCGTCGAAAGGATCAGTGTCCGGCGGGCGATCGAGGCGATCGACAGGGCCGACGTCGTCGTCCTGCTCGTCGAGCCGGAAGAAGGGATCACCGACCAGGACGCGCGCATCGCGCGCCGCGCCTGGGACGAAGGGCGCGCCCTCGTCGTGCTCGTCAACAAGGCCGACCTTGCGACGGAGGCCCAGCTTGCACGCGTCGAGAGCGAGATGCGCAGCGTCTACCGCACGCTCTCACCTGTCCAGGTCGGCCGCCTGTCGGTGAAGAGGCGCCAGGGCATCGACGAAGCGTTCGCGCTGATCGACCTGGCCAAGGACGCACACAACCGGCGCCTGCCCACGGCCGAGGTCAATCGCATCCTCGCGGAGGTCGGACGGCGGCGCGAGCCGCCGGTAGTGGCGCGCGGCCGTGCCAAGCTGTTCTACGGCACCCAGACCGGTGTGCGCCCGCCGACGATCTCGATCTTCACCAACCGCATCGAGCTTCCCGAGGAATACGTGCGCTTCATCGAGCGCTGCTTCCGCGAGGAAGCCGACTTCGCGGGAAGTCCGCTGCGGCTGCGCTTTATGCGGCGCGATTCGCACGGCGGCCGTGAACAGGGAGAGGGGCCGGCGCGCGCGAAGAAGGGCAGCGGCGGCAGCAGCCGTTCGAAGCACGGTGCCCGAACGCAGGCACGCTGAACGCCACGGACAGACGCAGGGCGACGACTTGCCGGGGTTTCGGTCGGGGAATCGAGCTCCTCAACGCACTCCCGTCGCGTGCTGCTGCGCATAGAGCACGTAATTGCGCGACGACTCTTCCATCCACGCGCGTTCGGCATCGGTAACCTCGCGGACGATCCTGGCCGGGGAGCCCATCGCGACCATGCCGGGCGGCACGCGGGTTCCGGGCGTGACCAGGGCTCCGGCAGCGACCAGCGCGCCTTCACCGATGACCACGCGGTCGAGCACGATCGCACCGATGCCGACGAGCGCACGGCTTTCGACGGTGCATCCGTGCAGCACGACGCGGTGCCCGATCGTGATGTCGTCGCGGAGAATGCATGCATGACGCTCGTGCGTGACGTGCAGCACGCAATGGTCCTGCACGTTGGTACGCGCACCGATGCGGATCGGAAACACGTCGCCGCGCACGACGCTCGCGTACCAGATGGACGAGCCGTCGCCGATCTCGACGTCGCCGATGACGTCGGCCGACGGTGCGATCCATGCCGAAGCCGCGATGCGCGGCGTGATCTCGAGGTAAGGACGGATCATCGTGTCGCGGGGCGTCGCCGCCCGCTCCGGCCCCGGCTTGCGGCGTGCGCAGGCGCGACCGCGGGCCTCCCCTGCACGAGGCAGCGCGTTCGAAAGGGCGCCGCGCCGCTGTGCGCAGAGGATCGGGGCTTTGTTGCAACGTAAAATGGAGGTCGCTACAAGGCAACATGGAAGCCTTGGACAACCTTCGCGAGGCTCTCACCTTCGACGACGTTCTGCTCGTCCCCGGTGACTCCTCGATCCTGCCCGCCCAAGCCGACGTCAGCACGAAGCTGACCCGGCGCATCTCGCTGAGCATCCCGCTGCTGAGCGCCGCCATGGACACCGTGACCGAATCGCGAATGGCGATCGCGATGGCCAGGGTCGGCGGCATCGGGTTCATCCATCGAAATCTCTCGCCCGAAGACCAGGCCGCCGAAGTGGCCCGGGTCAAGAAGAGCGAGAGCTGGATGGTGCGCGATCCGCTGACGGTAGACCCCGATGCCCCGCTGTCGGCGGCCCTCGAGCTGATGTCGCGGCACTCCATTTCCGGGCTGCCGGTCACCAAGAGCGGCCGTCTCGTCGGCATTCTGACCAATCGTGACGTGCGCTTCGAGAAGAACCTCGAGCGCCGCGTCCGCGAGCTGATGACGAGCGAGGAGCTCGTGACGACGCGCGCCGACATCACGCTCGAAGCCGCCACTGCGCTGCTGCACCGGCACCGCATCGAAAAACTTCTCGTTGTCGATGCGGCCGGCAGTCTCGTCGGCCTGATCACCGTCAAGGACATCCAGAAGTCGATCGAGTTCCCGAGCGCGAGCAAGGACGGCCTTGGCCGGCTTCTGTGCGCTGCGGCCGTCGGCGTCGGGCCCGATCGCCTCGAGCGCGTCGCGGCGCTGGTCGAGGCCGGCGTCGACGTCGTCGCCGTCGACACGGCGCACGGGCATTCGAAGAACGTGCTGGAGACAGTGGCGGAGATCAAGAAAAAATTCGCCGGTCTCGAAGTGATCGGCGGCAATGTCGCGACGGCCGAAGGTGCGCAGGCGCTGATCGACGCCGGAGCCGATGCCGTCAAGGTCGGCATGGGCGTCGGATCGATCTGCACGACGCGCATCATCTCCGGCGTCGGCATTCCGCAGCTCACTGCCGTCAGCGACGCATGCAAGGCCGCGAATCCCGCCGGAGTGCCGGTGATCGCCGACGGCGGCATCCGCTTCAGCGGCGACATCACCAAGGCACTGGCCGCCGGTGCTTCCGGGTGCATGATCGGAAGCCTGCTGGCCGGAACCGAAGAGAGCCCGGGTGAGACCGTGCTGTACCAGGGCCGCACCTACAAGGTGTACCGCGGCATGGGGTCGCTCGAGGCGATGCGCGGCGGCCAGAGCAAGGACCGCTACGCGCAGCAGGACACCGACGACATCAAGCTGGTTCCGGAAGGAATCGAGGGACGAACGCCGTTCAAAGGTGCATCAGGCGCGACGATCCACCAACTCGTCGGCGGGCTGAAGGCCGGCATGGGCTACGTCGGCGCCGCCAGCCTGGGTGAGCTTCGACGAAAGGCCGTGTTCATGCGCGTCTCCCTGGCCGGACTCAGCGAGAGCCACGTCCACGACGTCGTCATGACCAAGGAGCCGCCGAACTATCAAAGAGAGTGATCGACCCAGCGAGCTGGCGAGCGGGGTCGATATCCAAGCGCCCCAGTGAGCCGCGAGCGGGGTCGATATCCAAGCGCCACAATGAGCCAATCCATCGCGATGCCCCGACCGTGAGCTGAAAAAAACGACAAGGACCCTCGAGCTTGCAAACCGTCCTCATCCTCGACTTCGGCAGCCAGTACACCCAGCTCATCGCCCGCCGCGTGCGTGAGGCGAAGGTCTACTGCGAGATCCATCCCTGCAATCTTGCAGCCGAAAAAATCCGTGAGATCGCTCCGGCGGCCGTGATCCTCTCCGGAGGCCCGGCCAGCGTCTACGACGAAGGCGCGCCTGCGCCGGTGCCGGCTCTTCTGGGCATGGACGTACCGATGCTCGGCATCTGCTACGGCATGGGAATTCTCGGCCTGGCCGACGGCGGCGTCGTGCTGCGCTCGGATCATCGCGAGTACGGACAGGCCGATCTCACCATCGACGTCTGCGACGATCTTTTCGCCGGCTTCTCCGGCGGTGAAAAAACGTCGGTGTGGATGAGCCACGGCGACCGGCTCGAAACGCTGCCGCGCGGATGGGAGCCGATTGCGTCCAGCCCGAGTTCTCCGCTGGCCGCCATTCGCAACCGCGGCCGCCAGCGCTGGGCCGTGCAGTTCCATCCCGAAGTGGTGCACAGCCGGCGCGGCCGCGAGATCCTCGAGAACTTCCTGTTCCGCATCGCCGGGCTGTCGGCCGACTGGACGATGGACAATTACCTGGAAGCCGCGGTCTCGCGCATTCGCACGCTGGTCGGCGACGCGCAGGTCGTCTGCGGCATCAGCGGCGGCGTCGATTCGACGGTGACGGCGGCGCTGATCGAAAAAGCCGTTCCAGGCCAGCTCACCTGCGTCTTCGTCGACAACGGCCTGCTGCGCCACGGGGAAGCCGAGCAGGTCTGTGCGATGCTCGGACCCCGTTTCGGCGAGGACTTCCTGTTCGTCGACGCGTCGGATCGCTTTCTCGATGCCCTGGCCGGAATCGAAGACCCCGAGAAGAAGCGCAAGACGATCGGTCGTGTTTTCATCGAAGTGTTCGAACAGGCGTCGCTGAAGCCCCGTCACGGGCGAGCGCGCGCGACGTTCCTCGGTCAGGGTACGCTGTATCCGGACGTCATCGAGTCGGTGTCCGTCAAAGGACCGTCGGCCGTGATCAAGAGCCACCACAACGTCGGCGGGCTGCCCGAGCGCATGCACATGTCGCTGGTCGAACCGCTGCGTGAGCTGTTCAAGGACGAAGTCCGCGCACTCGGCGCGGTGCTCGGCCTGCCGCACGACTGGCTGTGGCGCCATCCGTTTCCGGGGCCCGGCCTGGCGGTGCGCGTTCTCGGACCGATCACGCGCGAGGCGCTGGCGATGCTGCGAGGCGCCGACTCGATCTTCATCGAGGAGATCCATCGCGCCGGGTTGTACGAGGAGATCTGGCAGGCTTTCGCAGTGCTGCTGCCGGTGCGCACCGTCGGGGTGCAGGGAGACTACCGCACGTACGACCTGGTGGTGGCGCTTCGCGCCATTGTCAGCGAAGACGGCATGACAGCCGACTGGTTCCGCTTCCCGCCCGACGTGCTCGCGAGGACGGCTTCGCGCATCGCCAACGAGGTCAAGGGCGTGAGCCGCGTCGTCTACGACGTCTCGACCAAGCCGCCGGCCACCGTGGAGTGGGAATGACCCCGCGAGCTGGCGAGCGGGGTCATTATCCAGACGCCACAACCGAGCGGGGTCATTATCCAGACGCCACAACCGAGCGGAGTCATTATCCAGACGCCGCAACCGAGCGTTCAAGGCCGGACGCATGAGTGACCCTCACTCAAAGCCTGCCAAACCCCACGTGCACACCGATACGTGCAGCGACGGGCTGGTCCTGCAGAAAGCCTTCGCGCACCTGCACCTGCACACCCAGTACAGCCTGCTCGACGGCGCGAACAAGATCTCGCGGCTGATGCCGCGGTTGAAGAAGCTGGGTCTCAAGTCGGTCGCGATGACCGACCATGGCAACATGTTCGGGGCCGTCGAGTTCTACAAGGCGGCGCGCAAGGAAGACCTGCGGCCCATCATCGGCTGCGAGGTCTACGTCGCGCCGCGAAGCCGGCTCGAGCGCACGGCCGTCGCGGCCAGCGACCACGAAAGGGCGGGAAACAATCACCTGATCCTGCTCGCGATGAACGCGACCGGCTATGCCAACCTCTCGCGCCTGGTGTCGCAGAGCTACAAGGACGGCTTCTACTACAAACCCCGCATCGACAAGGAAATCCTGAAGGAGTGGAACGAAGGGCTGATCTGCCTCTCGGGTTGCCTTGCCGGTGAGGTGGCCACCGCGATCACTGCCGACCGCCTCGACCGGGCCCGCGCCACCATCGAGGAATATTCCAGACTGTTCGGCGACCGCTACTACCTCGAGGTTCAGGACAACCACCTGCCCGAGCAGCGCGCCGTCAACGAAGTGCTGATCCCGTGGTCGAAGGAGATCGGCATTCCGCTGGTGGCCACCAACGACTGCCACTACCTCGAGCACGACGACCACGTCGCGCACGAGGTGCTGCTGTGCGTGCAGACCGGCAAGCGCCTGATCGACGAAGACCGCTGGAAGTTCGAGACCGACCAGCTCTACGTCAAGGGCTACGAGGACATGCTCTCGGCGTTCCCGCATGCACCGCAGGCCGTCGAGGAGACGGCGCGCCTGGCCGAGCGCTGCAACCTCGACCTTCGCTTCGGCGAGAACAAGTTTCCGGTCTACCAGGTGCCCGCGGGACGCAGTCTCGACGACGTACTCGCCGAGGATGCGCGCCGCGGCCTCGACGAAAGGCTGGCCGTGATCCGCGCCGGCGGCCGCAGCGTCGACGAGGAGCGCTACCGCGCGCGCCTCGAGTCCGAGATCGCGATGATCCAGCAGATGAAGTTCGCCGGATATTTCCTCATCGTCGCGGACTTCATCAACTGGGCCAAGGAGCAGGGCATTCCGGTGGGACCGGGCCGCGGCTCGGCGGCCGGCAGCCTGGTTTCGTACGCCATGCGGATCACCGACATCGACCCGCTTCCGTACAACCTCCTGTTCGAGCGCTTTCTCAACCCCGAGCGCGTCTCGATGCCGGATATCGACGTCGACTTCTGCTACGAGCGGCGCGAGGAGGTGCTCGACTACGTTCGCCGCAAGTACGGCGAGGACAAGGTCGCGCACATCATCACGTTCGGGACGCTGAAGGGGAAGGCCGCGCTGCGCGACGTGGGCCGCGTCCTCGATTTCACGTTCGGGGAGACCGACCGGATCTGCAAGCTGTATCCCGCGTCCAAGCAGGGGCGCGACGTGCCGCTCGAGGAAGCGCTCGAGATGGAGCCCAAGCTGCGCGAGCTGCGCGATTCGGGCGAGCGCGAAGGCAAGCTCTTCGAGTACGCGATCAAGCTCGAAGGCCTGGCCCGCCACGTTTCCAAGCACGCCGCGGGAATCGTGATCTCGGACAGGCCGCTGGTCGAGGACGTGCCGCTGTTCGTCGACAAGGACGGCACGGTAATCACGCAGTTCTCCGGGCCCGACGTCGAGGCCATCGGCCTGATCAAGTTCGACTTTCTCGGGCTGAAAACGCTGACCCTGATCGCCGATGCCGTTCGCCGCGTGCACGAAACCACCGGGGCCAGCATCGACATGGCGGCGCTGCCGCTGGACGACCCGGCACCGTACCGGCTGGTGCAGCGCGGCGACACGATCGGGATCTTCCAGCTCGAAAGCGGCGGCATGCGCAAGATCCTCACGCGCATGAAGCCGAGCTGCTTCGAGGACCTGATCGCCGCACTCGCACTGTACCGTCCGGGCCCCCTCGACAGCGGCATGGTCGACCAGTACATCGAGCGCAAGAACGGCAAGACCCCGGTGCGCTACCTCGATCCATGCCTGGAGCCGGTGCTGCGCGACACCTACGGCGTCATCGTCTACCAGGAACAGGTGATGCAGATCGCGCAGGTCTACTCGGGCTACACCCTCGGGCAGGCCGACACGTTGCGCAAGGTCATGGGCAAGAAGAAGCTCGAGGACATGCGGCGCGAGAAGGAAATCTTCCTCGAGAGGGCGAGGGTCGCCAGCCGTCCCGAGCACGTCTCGGTCGAGCTGTTCGAGCAGATGGAGACTTTCGGCGCCTACGGCTTCAACAAATCGCACTCGGCCGCTTACGCGATGGTCACTTACCAGACCGCGTGGCTGAAGGCGCACTATCCGAAGGAGTTCCTTGCGGCGCTGCTGACGCTCGAGATGGGATCGGCCGACCGCACGTACAAGAACCTCGCCGATGCGCGCGAGCACGGCGTGCGCGTGCTGCCTCCCGACGTGAACGAAAGCCAGGAAGGGTTCACCGTCATCACCTCGGGCATCCGCTTCGGCCTCGGCGCGGTCAAGGGCGTCGGCCAGAAGGCCGTGGAGCTGATCACGCAGGCCCGCCTCGAAGGCCAGTTCCGCAGTCTCGGGGATTTCTGCCTTCGCGCGAGCGGCTCGCAGGTGACCAGGCGCATCATCGAGAGTCTCATCAAGGCGGGCGCGATGGCCAGCATCGATCCTTCGCGGGCGCGGCTGCTGGCGGGAATCGAGGCGGCGACGGGCTGGGCCGAGCGCGTTCGCGAGGACCTGGTGAGCGGGCAGATCGGCCTGTTCGGCGGCGGGGGCGGCGGGACCCAGCCCGAACCGGCGCTTCCGAACGTTGCCGAGTACGAAGCCCTGGAGGTGCTGGCGTTCGAGCACGACGCGGTCGGATTCTTCATTTCCGGCCATCCTCTCGAGCGGTACCTTCACGACCTGGAGTGGCTGAAGGCGACGCCGATCGGCGAGCTGGAGTCGGGGCGCGACGGAGCGACGGTCAGGGTGGCGGGGGTCACGAACACGATTCAGCGAAAAAACAGCAAGAAGGGCGAGCGCTATGCGACGTTCAACATCGAGGATCGCGACGGACTGGTGGAAGTCATCGCGTGGCCCGACTGCTACCGCCGCTGCGAGACCGCGATCGTCGGACGCGAGCCGGTTGTCATCGTCGGGCGACTCGAGCTCGGGGAAGCTACGGGCGTCGACGCGGAGTATGAAGAGGGGGCACCGGACTACTCGCGCAAGGCGCAGGTCATCGCGGACCTCGTGCTGCCGCTGCCGGAGGCGCGCTGCAAGTCCACCGACAAGATCACGCTGCGCGTCGATTCCGATCGGCTGCCCGAGACGATTGTCTCGTCGCTCGGCTCCCAGTTTCGCCGATATCCGGGAAAATGCAGGCCCTACCTTCTGATCCGTCGCGACGGCGTCGCCGAAACCGAGGTCGAACTGCCGCAGGACCTGGCGGTCGAGCCGAACGACCGGCTGCTGCAGGCGATTTTCGCGCTTCTCGGCGAGGGGTCGATCGAGTTGCGCGGCGTGCTCGAGGAGCCGCAGCGGGAGCAACGGTGGAACACGAGACACGCCTCGTAGCCGAGCGCGCAGTGCTCGTGTGGGCGGGGCACGACGCGACGCACGCGGCCGAGTCGCTCGACGAGCTCGCGCTGCTCTCCGCTACTGCCGGCGTCGAGGTCGTCGCGCGTCTGTCGCAGCAGATGAAGCGCCTGTCGGCCGCCACGCGCATCGGAAGCGGCAAGGTCGACGAGCTGAAGAGCACGGTGGCCGAGACCACCGCCGACGTGGTGATCTTCGATGATCCGCTGACGCCTGCGCAGCGGCGCAACCTCGAGAAGATCCTCGAGATCAAGGTGCTCGACCGCAGCCAGCTCATCCTGGACATCTTCGCGCTGCGTGCGCAGACCCGCGCCGGCCAGCTGCAGGTGGAGCTGGCCCAGCTCCAGTACATGCTGCCGCGCCTGACGCGCGCGTGGAGTCACTTGTCGCGCATGAAGGCCGGCGTCGGCACGCGCGGACCCGGCGAAACCCAGCTCGAGTCCGACCGTCGCCAGGTGCGCGACAGGATCGAGAAACTGCACGATCGCCTCGAGGAAGTGGACCGCACGCGCAAGCTCAATCGCCGCGAGCGCGAGGCGGTGCCGTATCCGATCGTCGCGCTGGTCGGCTATACGAACGCCGGCAAATCGTCGCTGATGAACCGGCTGACGGAGGCCGGCGTCTACGTCGCCGACCAGCTTTTCGCGACGCTGGACACGACGACGCGGCGCCTGGTGCTGCCGTCGGGACGCGTCGTGATGCTCGTCGACACGGTGGGTTTCGTCTCCAAGCTGCCGCACGAGCTGGTCGCCGCATTCAAGGGAACGCTGGAGCAGGTCGTCGAGGCGGATCTCGTCGTGCACGTGGTCGATGCCGCTTCACCGGATCTCGACGGCCGGCGCACCGTCGTCGAAGGAATCCTCGGCGAGCTCGGTGCTGCCGGCAGGCCGCGGCTTCTCGTCTACAACAAGCGCGACCTGGCAGCTGCTGCAGAGCCGCCGCCGGGAGCGATCGGCGTCTCGGCGCGAACCGGCGATGGTTTCGGTGCGCTGCTCGAGGCTTTCGACAACGCGTTCGCTCCGGTCGAGGAAAAACTCGCGATCGTCGTGCCGCACGGCGACGGGCGTACTCGCGCATGGCTGCATCGCAACGGCCGCGTCGTCGAAGAAAGCGAGCAGGCGGACGGCACCAGAGTGATCGTGTGGCTCAGCCGCAAGTCGGCGGGTCAGCTCGAGCAGATGATCCGTGCGTCCGGATACCCGGTCCGTCATTTTTGAGCGGGCGCGGCCGGCGGTGCGCTCGTTTCCATGACCGGAACCGGCCCGTGGAGCTTCTCCAACTCGTCCCACGTGTCGTAGATTTCGACGAGAGAATGACCATCCCAGACGTAGTAGGCGGTATAGTCCCCCTTCTCGATAACGTAGAGCGCGGAGTGCTCGTTGCACTGAAGACCAGAGCATGACGCTGGATCGGTCTCGAACAGACGACTATCGGGCCTGAATGATGCTTCGCCCATCGTTTCGACCGGAAGGAGGTACGGAACTCCAGTGTCGGCGTCGATCAAAGCCCACTGCTGGCATGGGGAGCCACAGCCCCAATCCAAGACGACGTAGTGTCCCGCAAAATTGACCGGGGTACTCTGGTAACCATACCTGATGACGGTGCGAAATTCCCAGGGCGGTGTGCCCCGTCGCAGCTGTAGAGCTGCTTTAGGACCGACTTTCCGCTCCGACGGATAGTCTTCAAACCTCGGCGGGTGAAGAGCCTCAGGAGCTCGTTGCGCAGCAGCGCACGCGCAACTCATCATCACAGCGCTCGCTACGGCATATCGGATCGAGTTCTTCATTCGGTGCGGCAAGCTCTCTGGTTGAAGCGCGGCCGTTCCTCTCCGTCAGAATGTTCGCTGATCGGCGGCGGGAATGGAATTCGTCCATCCCGCAGCCGATCCGACAGGTCCGCAATCAAAGCGCCGAGTCGCTGGTCGTGGCCCCGACATCGCCACCTGCGGCAGCGGAACCTGACCGATGACCGCGAAGCACCTGACGATGAGTCGGCTGCAGGTGGCCGCATTCGGACGCGCACGAGGCTCGTGGCATGAGCTATGCCCGGGAAGGCGGAAGTTGGCGCGGTTGGAAATGGGAAACCCCAGGTTTATCAGCCCCTTAGGCCCTCGTGTGCCGGCGGGCGCGGAATGGGCTACGGGTGGTCGAGGTTTGCCGCACGGCGGCGTTGACGAAACATGGAAGCCCCCGATCCCAATGCTGCGATGTTCAACATCCCGAACATCCTGACGCTGGCGCGCATCCTGGCCGTGCCGCTGTTCCTCTCGCTGCTCGTCGAAGGACAGAACGACGCGGCGCTGGCGGTGTTCATCGCTGCCGGCATCACCGATGCGATCGACGGCATGATCGCGCGTATGTGGAACCTTCGCACCGAGCTCGGCGCGCACATGGATCCGCTTGCCGACAAGCTGCTCGTCGTCAGCTCCTTCATCGCGCTCGGGATCATGGGGCTGGTGCCGAGGCCGCTCATGATCGTCGTCATCACCCGCGACGTCGTGATCCTCGGAGGTTTCCTGCTGACGGCGGCCGTCGTCGGCAAGTCGATGGAGATGGCACCGTCCCTCTCGGGAAAGCTGACGACGTTCACGCAGCTGTTGTCCGTGACGCTGGTGCTGCTCGACCAGGCCACGTGGTGCGACATCCCGCACGTGTGGCTGAACGTCGTGTTCGTGGCCACGGGACTGGCCAGCTTCGTGTCGGGTAGCGGTTACGTGCTGCGCGGCATGCGTTGGTACGCGGCGTCCGGGCCGGAGGCCTGAGCCTCAAAGACCGATCGCGCGCGGCACTTCGACGAACTGCGCCTTGCACGGCGGTCCATCGGCGTGGAAATAACGCACGTGGCCCGTCGGATCGACGAAGATCATCGAGGAGGAGCGAGTGCCGTAATCGGCGACGTGCACGCAGATCTTCGAGAACGCGGCCGCGCCTCCGACGGCGCGTAGCGCGGGGTCTTCTTCGAAGCCAGGCTCCAGTCCGGCCTCGTGGCTCGACAGCACGAAGGCAAGGGCAGGCACCGCCTCGGCGACGTCGGCGCCGCTGCGGAGCAGCGGTGCAACGGCATCGAAACGCCGCGTCGCGCCGGCCAGGCGCGGGCAGCGCGGGTCGTTGACGTCCAGGTTCGTCAGCACCGACAGTCCCGCGTCGAGGCTGACCCGGCGCACGCCAATCCCGTTGTCGACGACGCACGCACCGCCCAGATCGGCCACGAAGAGGTTGAATCCCCCGTAGCGCGCGGCTTCGCGCGCGTCGAGGCTCGCGAAAAAATCGTCGAGGTTCGGCGACGCGAGCGCGTCCACGCAAAGGAGGCCCCGCGAGCGCTCACCGGGCCCCGATGCAGGCTTGTCGGCGGCAGGACGCCGGTTGAGCAGCCCGACGATCCTGCCGGAGCCGTCGACGCGGCAGCCGAGCCAGGTGCCGCCCGCTACCAGGTCGCGTCCTGCAACGATTCCCCGCGGGGAGGGCCACGCAGATGGCGGCGCGGCGGCACGCCCGAGGAACTCGTCGCGATTGGCGGCGACGATCAGCGGATAGCGCGGCGAGACGTTGCGATACAGCGCCAGCGTGCACACGCGCGGACCTTAACGACGCCGCCGCAAAAGGGGAATCGCGACAGCGCAGCGAGGCGCCGCGGCGGAAAAGGGCGGGCCGGCGTCCTGTGCGGCCGCGGCGAACGCTGCTAGAAGAGTCCCATGCGCCTGCGCTTCTTCGGCAGCACCGGTGTTGCCGTGCCCGTCGTCGGCCAGGGCACGTGGCGCATCAGCACGCGCAGCGGGCGCAGCGCGGTCGCTGCGCTCGGTCGCGGTCTCGACCGGGGGATGACCCACATCGACACCGCCGAGATGTACGACGACGCCGAGGTCGTGATCGCCGAGGCGATCGGCGCGCGCCGCGACGAGGTGTTCCTCGTCTCCAAGGTATTGCCTGACCACGCTTCGACGGCAGGCGTCGTGGGCGCCTGCGAACACTCGCTGTCGCGCCTGAAGACCGATCGCCTCGACTGCTATCTCCTCCACTGGCGAGGCCGTCATCCGCTGGAGGATACGATCGCAGGCTTCGAGCGGCTCGTGCAGGACGGGAAGATCGTTTCGTGGGGAGTCAGCAATTTCGACGTGCGCGATCTCGACGAAGCGCTTGCGATCGCCGGCCCCGGCCGCATTGCGTGCAACCAGGTGCTCTATCACCTCGAGGAGCGCAGCATCGAGCACGGCGTGATTCCGTGGTGCGAGGCCAACGCAGTTGCTGTCGTCGCGTACACCCCGTTCGGGCCCGATCGATTTCCTGCTCCGTCCTCGCCGGGAGGGCGGGCGCTGGCGAAAGTGGCGACGCGCATCGGCGCAACGCCGCGCCAGGTGGCGCTGGCGTTCCTTACGCGCGAATCGTCGATGTTCGCGATCCCGAAGTCCGCCAGCTCCGTGCACACGGCCGAGAACGCCGGTGCCGGCGACATCGTGCTTTCGGACGACGATGCGCAGCGGATCGATGCCGCGTTTCCCGTCGGCGCGCGGCGCTCCAGTCTCGCGATGCTGTAACGATCGGCGGCCCCGTCAGCCTGGAACGGCCGCGCGCTCGAGATCCACCGCAGCGACTCGTCGCGTTTTCCTCTGGCCGTCCGGCGTCGACGCTGCGGGTGCCTCGTCGAGGCGAGCCTTGCTGACACGCACCTCCGCGGCCGCGCAAAGCTCGTGGAATGCGTGCCGGATGCCTTCGACAAGGTCATGAATGTCGGGAACGACGTCGCGATCGGCGCTGAAGCCCCAGCACAGCTTCCCGTCGTAGCTGAGCAGCGCGATTCCGACTCCCTGGTGGCCGAACAGCGGCACCAGCGGATAGCTCGCGACCATCGGTGCGCCGAGCAGGTAGAGCGGGAACTGCGGTCCGGGGACGTTGGTGACGACCATGTTGTACGCGCGGCTGCTCTCGATGGTCGAGGCAAACCTGGCGAGCATCGTCGGGAACAGCTCGTCGGCCAGTTGCTCGAGTACCTCGGTGCCGTGCACAGGTGCCGCATCCTTGTGGCTCCTGGTCGACGCGCGCACCAGCGCAAGGCGCGCCAGCGGGTCGCGTTCGGCTACCGGCAGCTCGGCCATCATCGCCGAGACGAAGTTGCCTCCACTGTTGCCTCTCTGCGACGTGTGGATGCCGACCGGACAGAACGTCCGGAACAGGAACGACGGATCGAGCTCGACGCCGCGATTGTCGAGGTAGCCGCGCAGCCCGCCGGCGACCGATGCCAGCACGATGTCGTTGATGGTGCCGCCGAGGCGGTTCTTCACGGCCTTGACCTGCTCGAGCTCGAAGCAGAGCCAGTCGAAGCGGCGGTGGCTGCCGATCGGCCGGTTGAGCGGCGTCTCCGAAGCCGCCTGCACCGCGGCGGCCGTGGTTTCATACAGCGCGCTGGCCAGGTCGCGCGTGTTCTTCCACATTCCTGCAGGGTCGCCGGCAATTGCGCGCGCGGCGCGGATCGGCAGCGTCAGGCGGCGCAGCGCAGCATCGCGCACCAGGTCCAGCGACGATGGCGCGCGCCGGGGCCGCCAGCGCGGCGGCTCCTCGATCGACGCATCGTCATCGGCCCGCAGCAGCACTGCGAGGAAGTCGGCGCCGGCCAGGCCGTCGATCATGCAGTGGTGGGTTTTTGCGATCACCGCGAAGCGGTCCTGCTCGAGACCTTCGACGACCCACAACTCCCACAGCGGTTTGCCGCGATCGAGCTGCTGCGAATTGATCCAGCCCGCCAGGCGCTTGAGCTCCCTGTCGCAGCCCGGGCGCGGAAGGCTCAGGTGGCGGACGTGGTAACGGATGTCGAATTGGTCGTCATCGACCCACACCGGATGGCCTTCGAGCGGGATGTGCGCGATGTGCTGGCGATAACGGGGAAGCAGGTGAAGTCGCGAGTCGACGTAGGCGCGCATGCGGTCGATGTCGATGCCGCCGCCGGCGGTGTGCAGCGGACCGCACTCGAAGATGCAGGTGGCGCCGACGTGCATGTGGGTGTTGCGGTCCTCGATGTCGAGGAAAGACCGGTCGAGCGCCGTAAGCCGCGAATAAGTCGTCATTGGTCCGCCTCCTTCCGATCGGATCGATGCGACGGCGTCCCCGGCCGCCACCCGTGGCCGTCCCGCAGTCGACGGGACGTGCCTGGGCCGTTTCGAGATTTGGTCGCCTAGGGAAAAGCAGAAAACATGCCACCGGGCGTGGCGATGGCTCGTGACGTGGAACTGCATCTTTGCGGCCTCGGCGTCGGAAGCGTTCTTCGTCCTGTTCTCAATTCCGCGACGGACCTCCGGCTGGTTTATCATTTCGTGGAAAGTTGGAGCGGCGCAGTGAGGAAGTCGCGCATCCGGCGCGGGCGGCGGATCGCGCATTTTGCGCTGCCGGCGTTACAACTGCCGGTCGTCATGCGCGCCGGCATTGCCCTGCAATCGATGCCGATGCTCCGGCCGCGTCGCACGGCTCCGCGTCGCGGGGATGGCACGAATGATGCTCATTGCCCCGCATGACGGAATCGCCGACTCCGGGGCCGCGCCCCGCCGCGCCGCGGGCAGCTTTCGACCGCGGCCCGATCGTCGCGTTCTACGAGGCTACCCAGGCCTGCGATCTCGTGTGCACCCATTGCCGGGCCTGCGCGCAGCCCAAGCGCAGCGCGCGAGAGCTGTCCGCCGGCGAGTCCAAGCTGCTGCTCGAGGACCTGCGCCGCTTTGCGGTGCCTCCGCTCGTCGTGTTGACCGGCGGCGACCCGATGAAGCGGCCCGACATCTTCGATCTCGTCGCACACGGCACCGGCATCGGCCTCTCGATGGCCATGACGCCGTCGGCCACGCCGCTCGTCACGCGCCAGGCGCTGCGACGGCTGGCCGAATGCGGGCTGGCGCGCCTCGCCGTCAGTATCGACGGTGCAGGCGCGGCCAGCCACGACGGCCTGCGCGGCGTGCCCGGCAGCTTTGCGCGAAGCCTGGAGATCCTGCGCGACGCGCGCGAATACGGGTTGTCGCTGCAGGTGAACACGACGGTCCATTCGGGCAACGCCGGCGAGCTTTCGCAGCTGGCGGCGCTGCTGGACGGCTATTCGATCGCGCTCTGGTCGGTGTTCTTCCTCGTGCCGGTGGGAAGGGCTGCTGCGGACGCACGCATCCGTCCCGCCGAGTACGAAACGATCTTCGCGCTGCTCGAGCGCGAGTCGGCGTGGCACAAGTACGCGATCAAGACCACCGAGGCGCCGCATTACCGCCGCTTCGTGATGCAGAAGCACGAGAAGAAGACGGCCGCCGGCGCGGCGGCCCCTGGCGACGGTCTCGATCGCTCCATTCCCGCGATGTCCCCGTCGTCCACGATGTCGTTCATGAGTGCACCCGGCATGGCGGGCACCAACGACGGAAACGGCGTCGTGTTCATCGGGCACACGGGCCTGATTCATCCGAGCGGATTTCTTCCGCTTGCCTGCGGCCGTTTTCCCGAACGGTCGGTCGTCGACGTCTACCAGCAGCACGGACTGATGAAGGCGCTGCGCGACTGCGACCACTTCGCCGGCAAGTGCGGTGTCTGCGATTACCGCCACGTGTGCGGAGGCTCGCGTGCGCGCAGCTTCGCGCTTACCGGCGACGCGTTCGGCTCCGATCCCGACTGCGTCTACCAGCCGCCCGCGTGGAAACAGATGCGTGCGGCGACGTTGGCTGCCGCTCGCGCAGCGTCCGCCAACGAGGCGCCGCCCTCTGCGCCGCCATTCGACGAGCCGTCGCCGCCGACAGGCCGGCCGTAGGGCGCGGCAGGTTGCGCGCAGCTTGCGCAGAGGCGGCGCGGAGACTGCGCAGAGCTTGCGAAGGGGAAGGGCGGTAGGCTCGGTACCTCGGCCCGTGTAGTGTCGGCGCGGCGGCAGCGACGCTGCTGTCGGGTACTCTCATGGACCGCGCAAGCTGCGATGTCGCGATCATCGGTGCCGGCGTCTCCGGCCTGGCCGCTGCCGACCTGCTGGTCGAGCACGGCCTCGACGTCGTGGTGCTCGAGGCGCGCTCGCGCCTCGGCGGAAGGATCCACACGAGGTTCGATTTTGCCGCCGTGCCGATCGAGCTCGGCGCCGAGTTCGTGCACGGTCGCCATCCGGAATTGATGCAGCGGATCGGCGAGTGTTCGCTGCACCTCGTCGAAAGGCGGTTCCGGCCCCTTGGTCTCCAGGACGGCCGCGATGTGACCAACCTGCGCGCGTGGGACCGCGTGTTCCACGCGCTGGCGGATCCCGACGCTCCCGACGTCCCGATCTCGCTACGCATCGAGGAGCTCGTCGCGCGCGAGGGATGGTCGGACGCCGAAGCCAGGCGCCTTCGCTCCTATGTCGAAGGATACATGGCCGCCGAAGTCGAACGCGCCAGCGCTCGGGCGCTCTCGCAGGAAGTACGTGCCGCCAGTCGCATCGAGGACGAGCACAACGCTTCGATCCTCGAGGGCTACGAGGTGCTGGTGCGCCATCTGGCACGCCTCCTCGACCCTGTTCGCGTGGGCCTCGAGACCGTTGCCCGCCGCATTCGCTGGTCGGCGGGTGCGGCAACCATCGAAGCGACCAGCGGCACTGCAGGCGCGAACAGCTCCCTCCAGGCGTCTGCCGTGGTCGTGACGGTGCCGCTTCCTTTTTTGCAGCTCGACCGAGCGGATCCGCGCGCGCTCGCCTTTGAGCCTGCAGTGCCGCAGATCGAAGCGGCAGCGCGAAAGCTGGCGATGGGCAATGTCGTCAAGCTGTTCCTGCGTTTCCGAATCCCACTTGCCGAGCTTGCGGGCCTCGATGCCTCGCTTCGCGGCGCGCTCGAGCAGGCGCGCTTTCTTCAGACCGCGGGCAATCCGGTGCCTATGTGGTGGGTCGTGGGTTCCCAGCAGGAGCCCGTGCTCGTCGGCTGGATCGGGGGACCGGCGGCCGATCGTCTCTCGGCGCTGTCGCCGGCTGCGATCGTCATGGCGGGAATCGATACGCTCGCACGGGCGCTCGGGATCGATCCAGCCGTTGTCACCGCTGTCGTTGCCGACAGCGCCGTCGCGGACTGGCTGCACGACCCGTGGGCGCTTGGCGCGTACTCGTGGATCCCGGCCGGCGCGCTGGATGCGCCGGCGATGCTGGCCGCCCCGATCGCTGCAACGCTGTATTTCGCCGGAGAGGCAACCGACACGGCCGGCTACCGCGGCACGGTGCACGGCGCGCTCGAAACGGGACTGCGTGCCGCGCGGCAGATCCTTGCGGAGCGCGCAATCGCGACGAAGCCGGCTGCCGTCGGTGGTGTGCTGCCCGAAACAGCCGGGTGAGAACGGACTCACACCGCCGCGTCGCGGCGCGCCTGGTGGCGCCGTTCAAACATTGTCCTTGCCGCAGGGCTGCCGATGCCTTGGCGTTCCCGGTTTCCCACCCTTTCAGGGGGGAGCCACTGCCCCGGCAATGAGTGACCCCCGACTGCTCCAGAGACACTGCTCCACAGGGTGTGCGATTTCATTTTCCGGAGTGAGTACCCCCAGAAGGCGAAACCCTCTCATTTCTGCAAGGGTAGCGGGGGGTGATTTTCCCGATTTCGAGAAAGTGGCCTCACCTGCTCCTCAGGAATCGGTGGAAATGCAGAAATTCCACGTTCTCCGCGCTGGCAAGCACGTTGCTATGGTAAGCCATCGCCACCGTCGCGATTGCGGAACGCGAACGGCCAAGGGGAGGAAGGACAGATGAGCACGAAAACGGAAGAGACACTCGCGCTGATGCAGATCGACTGCGAGCCGTTGCACGACGCCCCCATGGTGGCGCGCGAGAGCGAGCACAAGGTCGAGCACAAGATCGAGCACAAGATCGAGCACAAGATCGAGAAGGAAACGACCACCTCGACCGGAGTCGAATCCTTCCAGACCTCGCTCAACCGGTTCCTCGATTCCTGCGAGCGGGAGTTCCGAACCCGTAACGGCGAAGGCCCCGTCTGCGTTCCGGCGATGGACATGGGCGAGACCGACGAAATCGTCGTCTTCACGATGGAGCTGCCCGGCGTGGACGAAGCCGACCTTAGCATCGAGGTCACGCGCGACACGCTGACGGTGCGCGGCGAGAAGAGCGGCGCCAATCCGGCGGTGCACAACTGGCACTATCGCGAGCGCACCCGCGGCCGCTTCGAGCGCATCGCGCTCATTCCCGAAGGCATCGACACCGAGGACGTCGCGATGCGCATGCACAACGGCGTGCTGACGGTGAAGATGGCGAAGCTCGACCATACGGCGAAGCCGAGAAAGATCCGCTTCGCTTCCTGAATCGCTCCGCCGCGCCTGCGGCGGGAGCCGTGCGGATGGTTGTTGGGCAGTTGTTGGGCAGTTGTGGGGATGGGGGAGTGCTGCAGGCGCCCGTCAGGGGCGACGGGCGTCTGCGGCGGGGGGCTTTTTGCCCTCCACCAGGCTGCGTGTTAGCGTCGCCAGCCGCGTTTTTGCGGCCCGACCGACGGGAGCAGCAGCCTTGATTCCACCGGACTCCGCCTTCGACTCGATCAGCGACGTGCGCACGCGGCTGGCCGCGCAGAACTACATCTGCGACGACAACATCGCGACGGTCGTCTACCTGGCCACCCGCCTGGGCAAACCCCTGCTCGTCGAAGGTCCCGCCGGTGTCGGCAAGACCGAGCTGGCCAAGGTGATTGCCAGCGGCCTCGGAGCGCGCCTCATCCGCATGCAGTGCTACGAGGGCATCGACGAAGCCAAGGCGCTGTACGAGTGGGAGTACGCCAAGCAGCTCCTGTACACGCAGGTGCTCAAGGAAAAGATCACCGAGGTGACCTCGGGCGCCGCGACGCTGTCCGAGGCGGTCGACCGCATCACTGCCCAGGACGACGTGTTCTTCTCGAACCGTTTCATCCTGCCGCGGCCGCTGCTGCAGGCCATCCAGTCCGACGATCGCTGCGTGCTGCTGATCGACGAGATCGACAAGGCCGACGCCGAGTTCGAGGCGTTCCTGCTCGAGATCCTCAGCGACTTCCAGGTGACGGTGCCGGAAATCGGCACCATCGAGGCCAAGCACATCCCGATCGTGCTGCTGACCAGCAACAACGCGCGGGAAATGTCGGACGCGCTCAAGCGGCGCTGCCTGCACCTGTACATCGATTTCCCGAATCCGCAGCTCGAGCTCGAGATCATCCGGCTGAAGGTGCCCGAGGCTGCCGCGACGCTGGCCGAAGACATTGCGGCGCTGATCCAGTCGCTGCGCAAGCTCGACATGAAGAAGAAGCCGAGCATCTCGGAGACGCTCGACTGGGCCAAGGCGCTGGTGATCATGAACGCGCGCGGGCTCGGCGACGAGATCGTTCGCAACACGCTGTCGACGATCGCCAAGTACGAGGGCGACCTGCGCAAGACCGAAAAGGAGCTGGCGACTTTCCTCGAGCGGCGCAAGGCCGAGGAAAAGGCCAAGCAGGCGGCTGCGGCTGCGTCACCGGCGTCGAGCGACGGCGGCGACCTGCTGCACTAGGCTTGCGTAGCGAGTCATGGAAGACCGCATCGTCGAGTTCGCGGGGCTGCTGAGGCGAAACGGCATCCGCGTCTCGACGGCCGAGACGCTGGACGCCTTGCGCGGCGTCGGCACGACGGGCATCGCCGAACGCTCGATCTTCAAGATCACGTTGCGCGCGGCGATGGTGAAGCGCTCCTCCGACGTGCCGGTTTACGACGAGCTGTTCGACGTCTTCTTCTCGGGAGTCGGCGAGGTGGTGCGTGCGGCCGGTTCGGCGGTGGCTGCCCAGACCCAGGCGCTGTCCGAGGAAGAGCTGAGGGAACTGCTCGAGAAGCTCGCCGCTCTGCTTTCCAATCCCGACCTCGACATCTCGGAGCTGGCCAAGGCGCTGGCGATGCAGGATGCCGGCGAGATGGAGCGCATCCTGCGCGAGCTGATGGAGTCGGGGAAGCTGCCGAAGACCGACACGAACTACGTTCCTCCGGGCGCCAACCGCCAGATGCTGCAGATGCTCGGCGCCGCCGACGTCGCCGGCGAGTTCGATCGCATTCTCGACCTGGCGCGCGACCAGGGTGACACCGAAGAGGAGATCGACAAGCTGCGGCGCTACCTCGAGAGGCGGCGCAAGGAGCTCGACGAGATGCTCAAGGGCCTGCTGCGCCTGGACAAGGACCAGCAGCACCGGGCCGAAGAGAGGTCGAAGGACCGCGAACGGCTGCTCGAGAAGAGCTTCTACTACCTGTCGCCGACCGAGATCCGCCAGATGCGCGAGGCTGTGGCGTCCCTTGCCCGGCGCCTGAAGAACGTGATGGCCGTTCGCTTTCGCCAGACCAAGCGCGGCCGCCTCGACGTCAGCGAGACGATCCGCCGGTCGATGGAATTCGGCGGGGTGCCGTTCCGCATCCGCTGGGACGATCGCAGGAAGGAAAGGCCGCAGGTGATCGTGCTCTGCGACGTTTCCGATTCGGTGCGCAACGTCTCGCGCTTCATGCTGCAGTTCGTGCACTCGCTGCAGGACATGTACTCGCGCGTGCGTTCGTACGTGTTCGTCGCGGACCTGGCCGAGGTGACGCGGCTGTTCAAGGACAACGACATCCAGAGCGCGATCCAGAAGGCGATTAACGGCGACGTCGTCAACGTCTACGCGCATTCGGACTTCGGGAAGGCGTTCATGCAGTTCCACCAGGGCCACATCGAGGCGGTCGACAGCAGGACGACGGTGCTGATCCTCGGCGACGCCCGCAACAACTACAACGCGCCGCAGGAATGGGTGCTGCGCGAGATCAAGGAAAGGGCCAAGCAGGTGATCTGGCTGAACCCCGAGAACCAGTCGACCTGGGGTTTCGGCGACAGCGAGATGAACCTTTACGGCAAGAGCTGCGATTTCGTCGAGGAGTGCCGCAACCTGCGCCAGCTGTACAAGGTCGTCGACCTGCTGATCGCGAAGTGACCGGCGGGGTTTTTCGGCAGTTGACGGTCGGATCGCACCGCGCCATGATTTCGGCGCCGTGCAGGACGCTCCGGAAAAGGACAAGGACCTCGTCCAGATGACGGTCGGGGGAGTCACCCTCGACCCCGTCACCAAGACCCCCGTGGTCCTGCTGAAGGACGAGCGCGAGGAGTTGACCCTGCCGATCTGGGTGGGCCTGCTCGAGGCCACCGCCATGGCCACCGAGCTCGAGGGGGTCAAAATGGCCCGCCCGATGACCCACGACCTGCTCAAGCGCATCGTCGAGGAGGTCGGCGCCTCGGTCTCCCGAATCATCGTCACCGATCTTCGCGAGAACACGTTCTATGCCGAGATCGAGCTGATGGTCGGTGACCGCCGCCACAGCCTGGACGCGAGACCGAGCGATGCGATTTCTCTGGCGCTTCGCACCGGTTGCCCGATTTTTGTCGCGCGTGACGTCATCACTGCCTCCGGCACCCGCGACGAGGCTGCCGAGGAGGAGGACGCGCCCCCGGCGGAGAGCACCCTCGACCTGTCCGATGTCGACCGCGAGGAATGGAACGAGATCCTCGAAAATCTCGATCCCAACGACTTCAAGTACAAGATGTAGATCGGCCGCCAAGCCCCTGCGCAGCTTCGAGCACGGAGGCGCTGCGGCTTGGCTTTCCGATCGTGCCACTCTAATAGGGGCCCATGGCCGCATCCGACCGCCGTCAGCTTCAGCAGCAGCTCAAGGAGCCGGACCCGTTCTTCGAGGCGCTTCTCGAAGCTCGCGAGTATTTCGACAACAACCGCTCGCAGGTCATCACGATCGCGGTCGCGGTGGTGGCGGCCTTCGCGGTCGTCGTCGGCATCTCGAGCTACTGGGTCTCCCAGGGACGCAGCGCGGCGACCAACTTCAGCAACGCTGTCTCCAGTCTCGAGTCGAACTCCACCACCGCGGCCCAGGCCGACCTCGAGAAGATCGGCAGCCTCAGCAATACCGGGCCCTATGCGGCACTGGCATCGCTTTACCAGGCCGACATCCACGCCCAGGCAGGCGAGTATGAGCAGGCCGTTCTCGGTTACGACCAGTTCCTCAAGGCTCCGCCTACCGTGTACCTCGAGCAGGTCGGGCTGATGGGGAAAGCCGCGGCTCTGGAGAAGTCCGGAAAGGGCGCCGAGGCTTCGGCGGCGCTCGACAAGGCCGGATCCATCGACGGCCCCTACCGCAAGGCGGCGCTGAGTGACCGCGCCAGGCTCGCGGAGAAGTCGGGGGACAAGGCGACTGCGATCGCCAGTCTGCAGAAACTGCTCGAGCTCGAAGGCTCGACCGGTGATCCCACGCTCGAGCGCCGCATCCAGTCGCTCAAGGAATCCGCGCCCGCGCCGAAGTAAGCCGCCGCGCGCAGGTTTCCGCGTTCCAACAACTGCTCAGTTCGAGACGGAAGCGGCCGCGCGGGCCGCTCCCGTCCCTGTGGAAGATTTGGAGCCAGGCACCGCAAGGGCACCTGGCTCCGCGCCGGACTCCACTCCGTCCACGTCGAGCCCGGCGGCTGCTTCGACGTCCAGTTCCGCAGGAACCAGCGCGTCGACGAGATCGATCCGGTCGAGGCGTGCCTCGCCGATGGCTTTCAAGGCGTCGAGAAGATCGACGATGTTTCCCTCTCCGCTGTCGTAGAACGCGTGCGCCATCTGCTTCAGGCGCGGCACCTGGGCGGTGGCGTCGCGCTCGAATGCAGCGAGCGCTTCGCGCCGCGTGCGCAGCACGGCCACTGCGGTTTCCAGCCTCGCGCGCGCTTCGCGCATCGTGACGTCGAGCTGGATGCCGGAGTTGCGGGCTTCGGCCGCCTTGCGCGCGATCTCGCCCTGGTTGCGGTCGAAAACCGGCAAAGGAATCGAGATCCCGGCCGATATCGCGACACCGTGCGGATCCGTGGTGCTCTGCTCGCCGACGGTGACCTGCGGCACCGGGTAGCTTTCCCTGCGCGCGACTTCGATCTCGGCGACGTCGGCGTCATGCCCGAGGGTTGCGGCCTCGAGCGCAGGCAGCGTCGCCTTCGCGTGCTCCCACAGGCGGTCGACGTCGGTGTCGGTCTCGTGCGGATGCAGGCTTCCGATCGCATGCGGCCGCCAGCCGGGAACGCCGACGAGGATCGCAAGATCGCCGGCGGCGCTGTCGCTTCGCGCGATGGCATCGCTCAGATCGCGGCGGTCGGTGGCCAGCTCCAGGCGGATGCGCTCGACGTCGTACTGGCTCTTCGCGCCGGCTTCTGCACGCCCGACGACGATGGTCTGCACCTGCTCGATGTCCGCAAGCGTCTCCTTCCACGCATCGACGCGATCCTCGGCTGCCAGCAATTCGGCAAACGCGCGACGTCCCGCGCGCACCAACTCGAGCCTGGCATCGGCGATGTCGGCAGCCGAGGCGCTGCGCCGCGCCAGCGCGGCGTCGATGCGCGCGCGCCTCTGGCCGAAGAGCAGGATGGGAGCGCCGGCGCTGACCGCGTGAATCGTGTCGCCGATCGTGTCGGTGCCGGAGATCGTCGTGGTGCCCTGGTACGACACCGTCGGATTCGGGAGCTTGCGGGCGTCGAGCACGTCGGCCTCGGCAATGGCCAGGCGCGAGGCGATTTCGGCGGCTCTCAGGCTTTCGCTCGACAGATACTGCACCAGTGCGTCCTCGCGGAGCTCCGTCGGAGGGGGTGCAGGCGCCTCGGCTTCGCAGCGGGAACGAAAAAGAACCGTGGCGATAGCCGCGATGCACGCCGCGCGCCGCTGGGTCGCGAGAGTGCGGTGCGGCATCACGCGCCGGCCTCCGCATCGCTGCTGAAAGGCGCGGCGATCATTCCGTAGACGACCGGCAGCACGAGCAGGGTCACCACGAGCGTCGTCAGCATTCCTCCGATCAGCACGACGGCGAACGGCTTCTGGGTTTCGCTGCCGACGCCGTGGGAAAGCGCCATCGGCAGCAGGCCGAGGATGGCAAGGATCGCCGCCATCAAGACCGCGCGAAATCGCCGCGCCGTGCCGTGGATCGTCGCGTCGGCCAGCTCGCGGCCTTCGTTGCGCTCGTTGTCGATGGCCGACAACACGAGCAGGCCGGCGAGCGAGATCTGTCCGAGCAGGGCGATGAAGCCGACGGCGGCGCTTACGGACAGCGGGATGCCGGCGATCTGGAGCGCGAAGACGCCGCCGGTTGCCGCGAACGGCGCCACGGCGATCACGCACGCGGCTGCGCGGCCGCTGCCGAGGGCCGCGTACAGCAGCGCGAGTACGACCGCGACGGCCACCGGAAGAATCACGCGGAGCCTTGCCATCGCGCGCTGCTGGTTCTCGAACTCGCCGCCCCAGGCGAAGTAATGCCCGTCGGGAACCTCGACGTCGTGCGAGACCGCTTTCATGGCGTCCGCGATCACCGAAGACATGTCGCGCCCTTCGACGTTGAATTTGAGCGCGAGAAAACGGCTGTTGTCCTCGCGATTGATCGTCGCGCGCCCGTCGGCGACGTCGATCGCCGAGATCGAGCCGAGAGGCACGCGTCCGCCGTCGGCCGAGGACAGCATCAGGCGATGGATGTGGTCGGCGTCGTTGCGCTCGGAAAGCGGCAGCTCGACGCGCACCGGAATCGGCTGCTCGCCGCGCCACGTCTGGGTGACGACCTTGCCGGCAAGAGCGGTCTGGATCAGGTCCTGGGCGTCGGCGACCGAGATGCCGCCGCGGGCCAGCGCAGCGCGATCCAGCCCGATGCGAAGCTGGGGAACCATCGCGTCGCGATAAAGGTCGAGGTCGACGATGCCCGGGATTTTCTGGAGCGAATCCTTCGCCCTCTCCAGCGCGGTGCGCATCGCATCGAGGTCGGGGCCGAAGATTTTCAGCACCACCTGGCCGCGCACTCCACTGACGGCCTCCTCGACGTTGTCCTTGATCGGTTGCGAGAAGTTGTAGCGCACGCCCGGGATCTGCACGAGCGACCCGCGCATCTGCTCGGTCAGCGAGTCCATGTCCAGGCCCGGCCTCCACTGGTCCCGCGGCTTCAGGCGCACGAAAGTCTCGCTCATGTTCACGCCTTCGTCGTCGGTGCCGTCCTCGGGGCGGCCCTGCTCGCTCATCGTCGCGATCGCCTCGGGGAACGCCATGATCCGCTTGCGCACGTCGACGAGGATCTCCTGCGCGCGCTCGAACGCGATGCTCGGCGGCATCTCGACGAAGATCACGAAGTCGCCTTCGTCGAGCTGGGGCAGGAACTCCCGCCCGAGCGTCGCCGCGGTGACTGCGCCGCAGGCCAGGAGGAGAACGGCCGCGGCGCACACCAGTACGCGACGCTCGAGCAGGAGCGAGACGAGGGCGCGGTATCGCTCCCTCAGCCTCTCGACGAATGCCGGCTCGGCGATCTCGCCGTCGCGGGGACTGAGCGCCAGCGCGCAGAGCGCCGGCACCAGCGTCAGCGAGCAGACCAGCGCCGCGAGGAGCGCGAACGTGTAGGTAAGCGCCAGCGGCCGGAAGATGCGGCCTTCGACGCGCTGGAGCGTGAAGACCGGGATCAGCGCCGCGATGATGATCGCCATCGAGAAAAACGTCGGCCGTGCGACGTCGCGCGCGGCGTGCGCGATGAGCGCGAGCATTTCGCCGGGAAGGCGAGGGCGCCGGCGGCGGATCTCGTGCATCACGTTCTCGACGAGGATCAGCGCGCCGTCGACGAGGATGCCGAAATCGATGGCACCCATCGAGATCAGGTTGGCCGGCAGTCCGATGACCCTCAGGCCGATGAAAGCGGCAAGCAGGCAAAGGGGAATGACGATGGCGACGATCAGCGCGCCGCGCGTGGTGCGCAGGAAGATCCACGCGACCAGCAGGATCAGCATCCCGCCGAACAGCAGGTTGTGGCGTACGGTATCGAGCGTGTGCGAGACGAGCCAGGTGCGGTCGTAGAACGCCTCGAGCTTCATGCCCTTCGGGAGCATCCCGTTGTTGAGCTGCTCGACTTTGGCGTGCACGCCCTCGAGCACCTGCGAAGGGTTTTCCCCGCGGCGCATCAGCACGAAGCCCTCGATGATCTCCGGCTGCTCGTTCAGGCCCACCGACCCGCGCCGCGGCGTGTAGGACCGGACGATGCGCGCGACGTCGGCTACCGTGATCGGGCTTCCGTTCTGGCTTTTCAGGACGACGTTGCCGACGTCGTCGGGGCCGCTCATCCAGCCGACGCTGCGCACGACCATTTCCTGCTCGCCGTGGCGCAGGAACCCGCCGCCGACGCTCAGGTTGGCGTGCTCGAGCGCAGTCGTGACGTCCTGGATCGTCAGGTCGCGAGCCAGCAGCTGGTCGGGATCGACCTCGACGTGGTATTCCTCGAGGAAGCCGCCGCTGGAGACGACGTCGGCGACGCCGGGAACCTGCTTGAACACCCGCGTCACCAGGTTCTGCTGCGTCGCGCGGATGTCGTAGAGGCTGTGGCGGTCGCTCGAAAGACGGTACTGGAAGATCTCTCCGAGTGGAGTGTCCTCGGGCCCGAGCACGGGCGTCACGCCTTCGGGCAGGTCCGTCGTCGAGATCCTCTCGCCGACCCAGGCCCTCGCCTTGAACGGATCCGCATCGTCGTCGAACGTCAGGAAGATCAGCGACAGGCCGAACAGGCTCTCGCTGCGCATGCCGATCATCGACGGCGTGCCGTTGAGCGAGCGCTCGAGCGGGATGGTGATCTGGCGCTCGATTTCTTCGGGCGCCAGGCCGGGCATCTGCGCAATGACGTTGACCTGCAGGTTGGTGACGTCCGGATAGGCCTCGATCGCGGTATCGAGGTAGGCGCGAAGGCCCACGAGGCCCACGGCCACGCCGAACGCGACGACGGCCCAGCGGCGCTGGACACACAGGTTGATCAGCGCGGCCAGCATCGGCGTCGGACTACAGGAGTTGCTCGGCGGCGCCGTCGAGAAGCAGCGCGCCTTCGACGACGACCTTGTCGCCCATGGCGACGCCCTCGAGCACTCGCACCTGCCCGTCGATCGACGCGCCTACCTTGACGTCGCGCGCCTGGAACGTGTCGGTGGCTGCCTGCACGTAGACGACGGTGCGCATCCCGTCCTTGACGAGCACGGCAGCCGACGGAATCGAGATGCCCGGCACGTCGCCGGATTCGATGGTTGCGCGCGCGTACATGCCCGAGCGCAGCACCGGCTCGTCCGCGTCGAGGGACACGTAGACGGGCGCAGTGCGGATGTTGCCCTCGACTGCTGCGCCGATGTTGACCACCTGGCCGACGAGCTTGCGCGAAAGACTCGGCACGTCGACGCTGACGCGCGCACCCTGGTTGACCAGCGGAAGGTCGCGCTCGAAAACGTCGGCGATGATCCAGGTGGCAGACGGATTGGCGATCTCCAGCACCGGGTCGCCGTCCGGCGAGACGTAAGTGCCGGCGGTTGCGCCGACGCTCTGGACGGTCCCGCTGATCGGCGCCTTGATGGTGACCGTCGGGCCGATGCCGTCGCCGAGGAAAGCGGTCTTCGCCTGGATGCCGCCCAGCTCGGCTTCACTCTCGCTGAGCTTGGTCATCGCGGCCTGCATCTCGCTCGGGACGTCTACGCCCGCTGCCGCCATCCTCTGGTGGCGCGCCACCTCGCGGCGCGCTTCTTCGAGACCGGCATTGGCCGAAGCGAGCTGCGCGCGCGCATCGGCGGCGTCGGGACTGCTCAGCACCGCCACGGCATCGCCGGCGCTTACGTGGGAGCCGATCTTGACCTTGACTTCGACGACACGGCCACCGACCAGGGCGTCTACCCGCGAGACGGCACCGTCGCGAAATGCGACCCTCGCCGGTGCACGAACCACTCCCGAGCCGGTGGCCGCCTTGGCGTCGACCGTATGCACGTACGGACGCGACGCCTCGTCGATCCTGACGGTGCCATCCGGCTGCGGCTGCGAGGTTCCGCTGGAGAACGAAAGCCGGGGCTCCTCACTTCTGCTGCAGGAGCTGCAGGAGAAGGAACAGGCGACTGCCATTGTCGCCAACAGCATTCTGCCGAGCTTGGGTACGATCCGCGGCTGTGGCATGGCTCTTGGTTAGAGCCAATTCCATGCCAGAGGCCGACCGGCAGCATATGCCCGAAAATGCAGCGAGAATGGCTGCGGCAGCCGCCCCGGCTTTCGGGCAAATCCGCCCCGGTCTCGGCATTTTTGCCTCACGCGGGCGGCGCTGGAGCATCTGCCTCGACATCGTGCTGACCGGAGCACTGGCCGGCATCGCGCTGTTCGGTGTCTACGGGTTCGGCATGGTGCTGCGCGAGAAGACCGACCTTCGCACTGCAGTCACCCGCGAGATGCGCATTCTCGGCGAAAGCCTGCGCGTCGCGGTCCAGAACGCAGTGCGCGACCAGCAGCTCGACGACGTGCGCGAGATCCTGGACAAGCTCGACCTCGAGGATGCCACCGTCGACATCACCGTGAGCGACGTCACGGGCAAGCTGCTGGCCGAGTCTCCCGGCGCCGAGTTCGCCGAGCCGGAAAAATCGGTGGCGACGGCGGTGCTTTCCGGCGTTTCGTCCACGCTTCGCTACCCGCGCGAAGAAGATCCGGGGCCGGCCATCCTCGGCCTGCCACTTCGCGACGATACCGGCAGGATGATCGGGGTGCTGACGCTGCTGCGACCGCTCGACGACGTGCGCCGCGATCTCAGCAGCACGCGCGAAGGCGTCATCGAGACCGTCGTGCTGTTCGTATTCGCCATCGCCGGCATCGGCTGGTTCACCGGCACGCTGTTCGTTCGCCGCCCGCTGCAGGACGTTCGCTCCACCGTGGCCGCCGTGCGGGCGGGCAACTTCGAGCAGCACATCCGCGTGCGGCGCGAAGACGAGATCGGCGCGCTGGCCGGGGAGTTCAACCAGATGATCGATGCGCTGGCCGATGCGCGCCGCCGCCGCGACGAAGAGATCGTCGTGCGCGGCCGTCTCGAGCGAGGTCTGGCCGAAGTGGCCAAGCTGGCCGCGACGGGCCAGCTCGCATCGTCGCTCGCCCACGAGATCGGCTCGCCGCTTCAGGTCATGGCCGGCCGGGCCCGCAGCCTGGCCGACCATCCCGACGATGCGGTGGGCACGCGACGCAATGCGCTGATCCTCGTCGAGCAGTGCGCCCGCGTGGCCCGCATCGTCGGGCAGCTTCTCAACGTCGGGCGACGCTCGACGCCGAAGTTCGCCGTCTTCGACGTCGTCGCGGCAGTGCGGCCGGTGGCCGAGCTGCTTGCTCTGGAGGCCGAGCGCAGTCGTATTTCAGTCGATTTCCGAGCAGGGGCCGCGCCGATCGAGATCGAAGGCAACATCGACCACGTCCAGCAGATCGTCCTCAACCTCGTCAGCAACGCGCTGGCGGCCACTGCCGGCGCCGGTCGTATCGAAGTGACGCTCGATGCCATCGGCGAAGGCGCCAGGCTGCGCGTCGCCGACCACGGTCGCGGCATCCCTACCGAGGATCTGGCGCGCGTGTTCGAGCCTTTTTTCACGACGCGCGCCGAGCAGGGCGGCACCGGCCTCGGCCTCGCGATCGTCAAGACCATCGTCAAGGAGCACGGCGGAACGATCGATCTCGACTCTTCACCCGGCCATGGCACCACGGTCACGGTCGTGTTGCCTTTTCGCAAACAGGCACCGGGGCTTGCCGAGGTGAACTGGTGACCACCGCGTCGGTACGCGGGCGCCTTCTCGTCGTCGACGACGACGCGGCCGTCGTCGAGTTCCTCGTCGAGGAGCTCGCGCGCGAGGGATTCGAGGCTCGCGGTGCAACCAGCGGACGCGAGGCGCTCGATGCCTTGGAAGCAGCGGCCTACGACCTCGTGATCGCCGACGTCGAGATGCCGGGGATGCGCGGGCCCGAGCTGCTCGCCGAGCTCCAGCGCCGGCGCCCGCGGCTGCCGGTCATCCTGATCACCGGCTTCGGCAGCATCGAGCTTGCCGTGCAGACGGTGAGGGCAGGGGCCACCGATTTCCTGGCCAAGCCGTTCACTACCAGCGCGCTCGTGATCGCGGTGGACCGCGCGCTACGCGACCGCCAGATGCGTCGCGAGATCGTGCGCCTTCGCCGCGAGCTGACCGGCGAGTCCGGCGAGATCGTTGCGCAGAGCGAGCGCATGCGCGCCGTCGTCGATCTTGCGCGACGAGTCTCGCGCAGCGATTCGACGGTGTTTCTCACCGGAGAGAGTGGGGTGGGAAAAGGGGTGCTCGCCCGCTTCATCCACCGTGCGAGCGCTCGCGCGGCGGGGCCTTTCGTGCAGGTCAACTGCGGCGCGCTGCCGTCCGGGCTCGTCGAGAGCGAGCTGTTCGGTGTCAGGCGCGGCGCGTTCACCGACGCGCGCGAGAATCGCGACGGCGCGTTCGTGCAGGCGAGCAGCGGCACCTTGTTCCTCGACGAGATCGGCGAGATGCCGGCCGAGGCGCAGACGGCGCTGCTTCATGTGCTCGAAAGCGCGATGATCCGCCCTGTCGGCGGAGAACGGGACCTGCCGGTCGACGTGCGCGTCATCGCCGCGACCAACCGCCCGACCGACGAGGCGCTGCGCGAGAAGAAGCTGCGCGCCGATCTCTATTTCCGTCTCAACGTGATCCGCCTCGACGTGCCTCCGCTGCGCGAGCGCCGCGACGACATTCCGGCTCTCGTCGAATACTTCCTCGAGCGCAGCGGCGCGCGCATCGGTCGCGATATTCTCGGCGTCGGCGAAGACGCGATGCGCTGGCTGCTCAGCTACCAGTGGCCGGGAAACGTGCGCGAGCTGGCCAACGTGATCGAAAGGGCGGTCGTGCTCGGCGACAGCGAGATCCTCGGTCTGGAGGACCTCGTCGAGCCCGGCGGGCTGCTTCCTGCCGCCGGGGAGTTCGTCGGGGCGGCCGCATCGCGGGGACTGACGCTGTCGCAGGTCGAAGTGGCCTACATCCGCAGTGTCATCGACGCCTGCGGCGGCAACGTCACGCGCGCGGCCACCGTGCTCGGCATTGACCGGCGCACCGTCTATCGCCGCCTCGGTGAATCCGACGGCGGCGAAACCAGGTCCGACTGAGCCATTCCGCCACCCGCGCTGCACTCCTCGAGCGTCCGCCGGGCCGCAGGAACCGTTTTTCGGATGTTGGCAGCAACCGGCACCTGTCGCCGCAGGGTGACCGGCTCTGGCGCCGGCGCGCACTGCTGGTATACGACGGCGACGTGGAGCCTTCTTTGACCGGTCCGATCGGTTCGGCCGCCGCGATGCCGCAAGGGGCAGGGCGCACCGAGGTTGCCTGGAGCCGCGCCAGCGACTTTCGGCTGATCGCGGGCGCGTCGCTCGTCAATGCAAGCGTCGCGCTCGCGGTGCTCGCCGTCTTCGGCATCGAGTCGCCCGGGATCGAGCTTGCGCTGCGCATCACGGCGCGCGTCTCGATGCTGTGGTTCCTGCTCGCGTACCTGGCCTGGCCCGTTTCGGTGCTGGGACCGGAAGCTCTCGGCCGGCGTCTGCTCGCGAAGCGGCGAGCGTTCGGAATCATTTTCGGCATCAGCATGTCGATGCACGTCGCGTTCATCCTGAGGATGTTTGCGCTCTATATTCCCGAGCGGCCACCGATGGTGCAGACGGCCGATTTCACGATCGGGATTCCCGGGCTGATGCTGGTTGCGGCGATGACCCTGACGTCGTTCGACGCGCTCAAGAAAGCTGTCGGTCCGCAGCGCTGGGGCCAACTCCATCGGGTAGGATTGCACTTCGTGTGGGCAGTGTTCTTCCTGTGCCTGACGGACAGCGTCGGCCGCAAGCAGGCGGTTTCTCCGCTGCTCGAATACGGGTTTTTCATCGCGATGCTGCTGGCGGCGGCAACGCTGCGTTTTGTCGCGTGGCGCCGGTTTGCTCGCGTGGCAGGCCGGTGGTGAGGTCGGTCCGCATGGCACGGGTAGAAACGCTCGAAGCGGCGGCCGTGGCCGACGACTCCTGGAAATCCGACCCGTGGCTCGGCGCGTTCCCGCCGCTGATGGCGCGGCAGCCCGATCCTTACGCCGTGCTCGCGCGCATCCGCGAATACGATCCCGTCAATGAGACTCCGTTCGGAGTCTGGAGGCTTACCCGTTACGACGACGTCGTACGCATGCTGCGCGAGACGCCGTCGGGAGTGCGCTTTGCCGACGGCTCGACGTTCGGCGGCTCGGCGCCCGGTCTCAGTGTTCCGCGCCGCTTCATCCTGCAGCAGGATCCGCCCGACCACACGCGGCTTCGCAAGCTCATGAGCCCGGCGTTTCGCCCGAAAGCGACGGAAAGGCTTCGCGCCCGCGCCGAGGCCATCGTCGACGAGCGTCTCGACGAAGTTCTCGAGCGCGGCTCGATGGACGTGATCGCAGACCTTGCGCTTCCGGTGCCGGCCACCGTGATCTGCGAGATGATGGGTGTCCCCGTGGCCGATCGTGCGCGCTTCACCGAATGGACCTCCGCAGCGACGCACCTGCTGGCGGCGCTGCTGGCCGATCCCGAAGTCGTCGCGCGCGGCGTAGACGCGGCGGGCAAGCTCAGCGCCTATTTCACGGACCTGATCGAAGACCGGCGCCGCAATCTCGGCGAGGACATTCTCAGTGACATGATCCGGGCCGAAGAAGGCGGCGACCGACTGAGCCCCGAGGAGCTGCTGTCGCAGTCGATCGGCCTGCTGATCGCCGGCTTCGAGACGACGATCGGCTTGATCGGCAACGGCGTGCTCGCGCTGCTTCGCAATCCCGGCGAGCTTGCGGCCCTCGAATCCGATCCTTCGCTGATCACGGGTACCGTCGAGGAATGCCTTCGCTACGATGGGCCGATCCTGCTGACCATTCGCATCACGCGCGAGGAGTCGCGCTACGGGAACAAGACGATTCCGGCCAACGTCCCGGTGATGTGCCTTCTCGGCGCGGCAAACCACGATCCGGCACGCTTTGCCGACCCGGACCGCTTCGACATCCGCCGCCGCGACAACGACCACCTGGCATTCGGCGGCGGCATGCATTTCTGCTTGGGCGCGCACCTTGCGCGCATGGAGACCCGGGTCGCGATCGGCGGCCTGGTGCGTCGCATCCGCGGCCTCGAGCTCGTCGGAGAGCCGCGCTGGGGAACCTCGTTGTTCCGCGTGCTCGGCAGCCTGCCGGTGGGGTTCGCGGGGCCGCGCTGAGCGTCGGACGATGAAACCGACCGGCGCCAGCTAAATGGGGCAAACGGCTTGCGAGAGCTGTGCCGCAGGCCACGTTTCGGCCTTGTGCAGCCCCTGGGGATCCTACATGGACGATCCTCGATTGCCGGTCAGCGCTCCAGTCGTGGGTAGCTGGCGATCCTTTCACTGAGTATCTGTTGCGGCACGGGCACCGGCGTTGCGAGGCTCGAGGTCGAAAAAAGGGGACGGGAAAATGTATCAAATCTTCGTCAGGAAACTTCGGACGTCGCACGCAGGTGGTCTGGCCTGCTGCTGCCTGACCACGCTGATGCTCGCGGCTTCCATCGGTCCGGCGATCGCATCGACGTCTCCTGCAGTGACTTGTCGAGCGACCAAGCTCGGTGACGTCGGCAAGTATGCATCAGGTCTGATGGCCTGCTCCGCCAAGGCGGCGTCGACTGGATCCGCGGTCGATTCGGTTTGTACCGGCAAGAGTCAGACGAAGCTCGAAGGCGGATTCACTTCCGCCGACGCCAAGTCGCCCCCGTCGTGCAACGGTGTCGCCGCGACGACGGAGGCAGTTCTGGACACGATGGCAACGAACCTCGCAGGGACTATCCCAGTGCCGCCGACGGGTGGAACGTGCGCGTCCCAGGAACTCAAGGGTTCCGGCAAGTTTGCCGCGGCGCTCTTGAAGGCGCACGCCAGCGACATCAAGTCGCACGACGCGACCAAGCTTTCGACCGCGATCGACAAAGCACGAAGCCTGCTCTCGACCGCTTTCTCGAAAGCCGAGGGGCTTGGTGGCTGCGCGACGGGACAGTTGGATCCGAGCCGGACTGCGATCGAAGCCGCGGTCGCCGCAATCGTGGCGTGCATCGGCAGCGAGAGCGTTTGTGTCGAAACGAGCCAGAGCGCCGGCGGCGGCGACACGGTGAGCACCGATCCGTCGAATGCCGGGGCAAGTGCGGCCATACCGGTGACGAGCAGCGTCGAGACGCCCAACCCGGGCGTGGTCCAGTTGCGCGTAACGGATGTAACCGATGCGCCGCCGTCAGGATACGCGGTGCTCTCACACCAGGTAGATGTGACTGCACCCGATGCAACCACGACGGCACCGCTCGTCCTGACTTTCGTCGTGGACAGTTCGGTGCTGCCGGCCGACCCGAACACGGTAACGCTCACCCGCAATGGCGTGGCGATTCCGGATTGCACCGGGCCGGCGGGCCAGGCTGTTCCCGATCCCTGCCTGCAGTCGCGCACGGTGCTTCCGAGCGGAGACCTCCAGCTGGTCGCGCTCTCGTCCCATGCCAGCACGTGGACACCGGTTCAGATTCTGCCTTGCCCGACCGCAATGCAGTGGACATTGCGGGCAGACACCGCGGCGATCGATCGAGCGACGGAGATCGATCTCGGCTGGAAAGGCTTTTTCCACAATATGGACCCGGTTGATGGATCGAGTGTGGGCTTTGCCCTGGACTGCGGTTCGGCTACGCCTCCGAACTGCGGCGCGTGCACGATTACCGGATACGATCCGGTTACCGAGGTCCTGCGTTGCGAGAACGATTCGCGCGTCACGTGTGACCAGCCTGGTGCCAGCGACGCCGTCCACTGCGGCGGTAATTTTTGCGATCGCTACACGACGCCGCCGACGCCGATGGTCCCCGCGGGGACTCCTATTTGCACTTACCGGCGTGCGAACACCCAAGCCTCGGGGACCTGGGATCCCGTCGCCGGGCAGGGCGCCGTGACGATGGTGGAGCGAATGTTCATCTTCACCGGCAGCTTCCAGCAGCCCTGTCCCATCTGCATCGGTGATCCCACGCCGAACGACGGAGTGCGGGGTGGCACCTGCAGTGGCGGCCCCTCCAACGGCCTTACGTGTGACGACAACGGCAGCGACCCGAGCTATCCAACCGGTGGCGGATCGACCAGCTACGATTGCATGCCGCCTTTCGGTGCCAACATCGTCGGAAGCGGATTGCCTCTTGTGCGTACGGAGACAACCGGCACGGCAACGCTGTCATCGGGACTCCCTTGCAGCGCACCCAACAACTCGGAGTTCTGTCCGTGTGAAGCGTGCTCGGGCGATCCTTCGGTGCCGTGTTCGGCGGACTCGCAGTGCGCGGCGCTGGGTGACGGAACCTGTTCGGACTTCACAGGCGGGGACCCGGTGCAACCGAACAACTGCAGCGACGGCAACTGCGTCGTGGACGGGCAGGGAGAGGGAACATGTGGCATGCTGAGTGACAATGACCACTACTGTGACGCTCACGTTGAAGAGGATGGCAAAGGAATCTACGCCTGCAACACCAACATGGACTGCGCGGCGCTCCATCCCATCGTGGCCGGCAACTGTACAATTTCTCAGCCGCATCCGTGTTTCGGCGCGACGATCCAGGCGAGCGGAATACAGGACACCGCGAATCCCCGCACCGTGGCAGCGTTCTGCGTGGCGCCGTCAAGCAACGGCAGCGTGAATTCGGCCACGGGACTGCCGGGTCCAGCCCGCTTGCGAAGCGATTGGAACGTGACCTATTCCACGAACTGATCGTCTCGGCTCCGCGTCGGTCTTGGCTTTGGCCGGGACCGACGCGAAGAGCCCGAGAACTTACCTGAAAAAGGCAAGTAGGTCTGGATCTCGGTCGAGCCCTCGCGGCATAGATCCACTCTGCGCCGCGGGCCGCCGCAGGCCCGCGCAACGACCGACGGCTTCGCCCGGAACCGGATGTTTTCCAAATCGGAATAACCGGACATTGGCCTCCGGAAACGCCCGGTCAACGTCTGATAAGATATATTATGTAAACCAGGCTACGGCGTCTTCCGGGTCCACATCCGCGTGGCTTTCCAGGGGCCTCCACCTCTGCCCGGCCTCGGATCCCCGTCCGCTCTGGCCATCGGTAGTGGCCTTGGGTAATTCGACGGCCGTGGCGCTCGAAGTCTGGACGCTCGGTGTCGGTCTTCCGAAAGTTGCGGCGCGCCAGGCGGTCGCGGCCGAGCGCGCCGGCTTCGACGGCTTTGCGGTCGTCGATTCGCAGAACCTTGCGGGCGATCCCTACGTCGCGCTCGCGCTGGCGGCCCACGCAACCGAACGGATCAAGCTCGCCACCGGAGTCACCAATCCCCTGACTCGGCACGCCGCCGTGACCGCATCGGCCATCGCGACGGTCCAGGCCGAATCCGGAGGCCGCGCCGTGCTCGGCATCGGCCGTGGCGATTCGGCCCTGGCCCATCTCGGGCTGGCGCCTGCCGCGGTGCCGGTCTTCGAGCGCTATCTCGCGCAGCTCCAGGTCTATCTTCGCGGAGACGGCCTCGCGCTTGCCGATGCGGCATCGCAGATCGTCGGCGCGCCGGCGCTCGAGACGCTGGGTCTTGCCGGAGCGCCGCCCGACAGCCGCCTTCACTGGCTGCGACCGACGCTGAAGAAGGTTCCGGTCGACGTCGCGGCCACCGGTCCGAAGGTCATCGCGGCGGCGGCGCGCCATGCCGAGAGCATCACGTTTGCGGCCGGCGCCGATCCGGCGCGCCTGCGGTGGGCGATCGATACGGCACGCGCTGCGCGTGTCGCAGCCGGGCTGGATCCTGCCACTCTCGGGCTCGGCGCCTACGTCAACGTCGTCGTCCATCGCGATGCACGCGAGGCGCTGCGGCTTGCCGAAGGAGGACTGGCCTCGTTCGCGCGCTTCTCCGTAATGCACGGTCACGTGCGCGGCCCGGTGGACGACAAGCAGCGCGAAGTGCTCGAAAGCGTGCACCGCGCCTATGACATGCGTCGCCACACGATGACCGGTACGCCGCAGGCCGCAAAGCTCACCGAAGATTTCGCGACGAGCTTCGCCGTGCTCGGACCGGGCGATGCGTGCATCCGGCGCCTGAGGGAGATCGCTGCGCTCGGAATACAGAAACTGGTCGTGATCGGCCCTTCCGCCAATGCCGATGCGGCCGAGGCTTCGGCGGCCTCGGCACGTTTCACGACCGAAGTACTTCCAGCGCTGCGCTGAGCGCGAACGCGCGCCCAAGGTGTCGAATGCCGGTGGTGCTCAGGTTCCCGTGAGCATGCGACTGCGGCTGCTCTGGGTCCGGCCCAGCGTGAATCGGAACGTCGCTCCCGCATCGGGCACCGCCTCGGCCCATACCGCGCCGCCGTGGAGCTCGACGATGCGTCGCACGATCGACAGCCCGACGCCGCTGCCCTCGTAGCCGTCGTCCGGATGAAGGCGGCGGAACACGTCGAACATTTCTTCGCACCGTTGCATCGAGAAACCGATGCCGTTGTCGTGCACGCTCCACGTGTCCACGCCTGCATCGCTCTCGCACGCAACCTCGACGCGGGCCGGCCGCCGGTCGCGGCTGAACTTGACCGCATTGGCAATCAGGTTGACGAACACCTGCCGCAGCAGCGTGGAGTCGGCCTGGCAGTGCGGCAGATTTCCGACGACCACCTCGACCGCGCCTTCGGGCGTGGTCGCCAGCAGCTCGTCGAGCACTTCGCGCACCAGCGCGCCGGTATTCACGCTCTGGACGTGCAGCGCGGCCTGACCCACCCGCGAGAGCTCGAGCAGGTCGTCGATCAGAGCCTCCATTCGCCGGGTCGCGTCCGTGATGCGGCGCAAGTATTCGCCCGCTTCGCCGGCCAGCGCCGCACGGTGCTCGGAAGCGAGCAGCCCTGTGAATCCGGCGATGCTGCGCAGCGGAGTGTGCAGGTCGTGGGATACGGAATGGATGAAGAACTCGAGGTCGCGGTTGGCGGTGGCGAGCTGGCTCGTGCGCTCGGCGACACGTGCCTCGAGCTTCTCGTTCAGGCTCTCGATCTCGCGCCGCGCCTGGGCAATCTCGGTTACGTCCTGCGTAGTGCCGATCAGTCGCGGCAATCCCTCGGCGACGCCGGCACGCTCGGCACGCGTGTGCACGATCCCTTCGCTGCCGTCGCGGCGCCGGCTCCTGTACTCGACCGAATACGGCACCCCGTCCTCGATCGCGCCGCGCACCGCTTCAAGGACGCGGTCGCGGTCGTCGGGATGAATGAGTCCCGCGAAGATCCCCATCGACGGATGCACCTCTCCCGGTTCCAGACCGAAGATGCGGAAGCACTCGTCGGAGCAGCGCATGTCGCGTTCGTCGCCGGCCTTCCAACCGCGCAGGTCGAGCTCCCAGCTTCCGACGTGCGCGATGCGCTGCGAAGACTCCAGGTGCAGGCGGTTCTCGCGCAGCTCGATCTGGTCGCGACGGATTTCCGTCAAGTCGGTGAGAACGACGACGACGCCGCGTACCCGGCCATGCTCGTCGACGTCCGGTGCATGGGCGCAGCGCACGTAGACGTTGCGGCCGCTCGGCTCCGGCAGCTCCAGCTCGAACTCGCGCGAGTGGCCGGCAAGCGCCCGCTCGAGCTCGGGAGCGACGGCGCCGGCGACGGCGTCGCCCCACACTTCCCTCAGCGTCGCTCCGTGGAGGCGCTCGGGTTCGAAGCCGAGCCGTGCGGCGTAGCGGCGGCTGACGAAGACGTGGCGATGGTCGTGATCGAGGTAGGCCACGCCGACCGGCGCGTTCTCGAGGATCAGCCTCAGCTGTTCGCGGCTGCTGTGCAGCTCGGCGGCGGCGTACTCGGCTTCGACTCGCAGGCGCTCACGCTGGGTGCTTTCGGCGGCCGCGCGTTCGCGTGCCAGGACCGCATCGGTCTCGTCGCGGAAGCTGGCGGCCACGTACGCTACCTCGCCATGGCCGTCGAGCAGCGGGAACAACGTCGCGACGATCGCGACGCGCCGCCCTTCGGCGATGTCGAGGCCGGCGAGCTCGCGCGGGTCGTACCATACGATCGGCAGCGTGACGGTCTGTCCCGCGAACACCTTCTCGATCTCGGGCAGCAGGCCGACGCCGTCGAGGATCGAATCGTTGCGCAAGTCGTAAGCCGCAGGAGGCTCGTGGCCGAACAGGTTGCGACAGGCGAAGTTGCCGAACAGGTGACGCCCGTCGCGCGCGTACACCGCCAGCGGCGCCGGTGCGTGTGCGATCAGGCCGACGAGCAGCGGTGCCTGGATGCCGAGCGCATCCAGACTGCGCGCAAGCTCGTCGGTATCCGGCGATTTCAATGATCCACCCTGGCCCGGTCGTGTCCTTGGGACACTACCCCTCGCCCCCCGGTCCTTCTCACAGCGCGCGGCGTGAGACAACGGCGCAGCCGCTGGCCCGTGCTCGCGCCAGCCGGAAGACGCCTCCACCCGGAGCCGCGGGGATTCCCGGATCCGGAAATTTCAGACTTTTTCGGAAGGATCGTAGAGCTTGGCATACTCGTCGAGCGCGAAGCGGTCGGTCATCCCGGCAATGTAGTCGGCGATCACACGCTCGATCGACATCGCTTCGCCCGCGCGGTGCACGACGTGCGGCGGCATCTGGTGCGGGTCCTGGACGTAGGCCTCGAACAGGCCCCGCATCACGCGCGCCGCCTTGGCGGCCATGCGGCGCACTCTCTGGTGCTGGTAGAGCCGCTCGAACAGGCGCGCCTTCAGTTCGCGCACGCGGCGGTCCATTTCGGGGCTGGGCCCGGCAATTGGCGGCATCGCTTCGCGCAGGTCCTCGATCGAACGGATCTGCAGCGCGCGGATCCGTTCTTCGATCGCTTCGATGAGGTCGTGCACGAGGCGGTCGATCAGCAGGCGCACGGCCTGGTGGCGAAGCACCGAAGCGCTGGCATCGGGCCACGCGTTTCGAACGTCGCACCAGGCCTCGTCCCACAGCTCGATGCCTTCGAGATCCTCGAGCGTGATGAGGCCCGACTGGATGCCGTCGTCGATGTCGTGGCCGTTGTAGGCAACCTCGTCGCAGAAATCGACGATCTGCGCCTCCAGCGGCGGCGCGCTCTTCGCGTCGAAGTCCGCAACCCGCGGCCGATCGAAACGGCCCGAATGCTTGACGATGCCTTCGCGAACTTCGTACGTGAGATTGAGACCGTCAAAGGTTGGATATCGCTGCTCGAGCACCTCGACGATTCGCAGGCTCTGGCTGTTGTGGTCGAAGCCGCCGTAGTCCTTCATGAGGTCGTCGAGCACGTGCTCGCCGGCGTGCCCGAACGGCGTGTGGCCGAGGTCGTGCGCGAGCGCGACCGCTTCGGCAAGGTCGCGGTTGAGCCCGAGCATCGCCGCCACCGTGCGCGTGATCTGCGCGCATTCCATCGTGTGGGTCAGCCGCGTTCGGTAGTAGTCGCCTTCGTGGTTGACGAAGACCTGGGTCTTGTACTCGAGGCGGCGGAACGCGCTCGAGTGGATGATGCGGTCCCGGTCGCGCTGGAACGCGGCGCGGAACGCGTGCTCGGGCTCCGGGAACGCCCTGCCCCGGCTGTCCTTCGAGTGCATCGCCCACGGCGCGAGCGACACCCTCTCCTGTTCCTCGAAGAACGCTCGATCGCGCGTCGTCATCGCCCGCTCCCGGGCTCCGGCTACTTGAGCGTCGTCGTGGTCGTGGTCGAAGTGCTCGTCGTCGTCGTCGCCGTCGTGGCCGGTGCGAAGAAGATGTCCTTGAACTGCGAGTCGATCGTGTCGGTGGCGCCGAACGTATCGCAGCCGCTGCCGTCGCTGTCGCAGGAGATCACGCGCTGGCCGACCGGGTCGGCCACGAGGACGTCGTTGCCGGTCTGGTCCTTGGACGGATTGACGGCGATCGCGCTCGGGCTGCCGGCGGCCAGCATGCCGTCGAGCTGGGAGCTGAACGCGTGGCAGCTTGCACCGTCGGCGTCGCACTCGACCACCTTGCCGCTCTCATCGGCAATCAGCAGGGAGTCGCCGAGGAAATCGAGGTCCACCGGCTCGGTCGTGGCGCCGGCAGTGCCGCCCAGAACGCCCTTCGGAGTGCCGTCGCTGCCGTCGAAGTCGAGCACGCCGGGATCGCCGTTGATGACGAGCAGGTCGCCGGTGGTCGGCGAGAACCGCAGCGCCTTCGGATGCGCCCCGACGTTGCCGAAAGTCGTGATCAGAAGGCCGCTCTGGTCATCGAAGACGGTGACCCTTCCGGTGTCCTCAGCCACGTAGAGGTTGTGTGTCTCGGGGTTGAACGTGATCGCGGCGGGATCGTCGACGAACTGGTCGGTCTCGCCGAAGGACCCGAGGATGTCGCCGGTCACGAGGTCGAACTCGCGGATGACGCGCAGGCTCGAATCGACCAGCAGCAGGTTTCCGTCGGCCGGGTTGGACGCACCCTGGAACGCGTTGGGCGTATACTGGGCCGCATCGGGGACGTCGCCGACCAGGGCGCCGTCGGTGCCGCCGAACTGGAACAGCGAGCCGACGACATACAGCGACGGGAACGTGTTGAGCGTGACCGTCTTGGTGCCGTTGGACTTGGATCCGATGGCGGTCAGGCGAACGCCGTAAGGACCGGCAACGTTCGCCAGCAAGGTAGCCGTTGCCGAGGTTCCACCCTTCCCGAGCTCGCAGATGCCGGTCGTGCAGTCGGGCGAAGTGGTTCCGGAATTGAACGCGCAGGTTCCGAAATTGATGCAGTCCGAATCGGCGTGGCAGAAGCGGGTCGTGTCGTTGCTGCAGTGGTCGTCGCTGTTGGACGAGCAGATCTCGGCGGGGTTCTCCTTGCAGTGGTCATCGAACTTGGTGTCGAGGCCGCCGCTGATCAGCAGCCACAGGAACGTCATTTTCGAGGAGTCGCCGTTGGGATCGGTGGACTTACTGCCGTCCAGGTTCCAGCGCTGCCCGACGTCGACCATCGGCGGGGTCACTTCAATGACCACGTGAGGCAACGGCGGATTCTTCTGGTTTCCGCCTCCTCCGCAGTGGCTGGCGAGCAGCATCGCCCCGACGGCTACCAGTGTGAGGCCGCGGCTCGCCGCCCCGAGAAGGGTCAGGGAAATAGGACGACGCAGAGAGAAAATTCGCACCGGGTGGGGCCCCTTTGGGTCGGACGCTGTGGTGATTCGGAAACCACCTGCACCTTAGCGGCGCAACTTGCCGGATTCAAAGCCGTCGGCGCCGCCCCGGCGCCCTGTGCAGAAGCGGGCGCCTGAGGTCCGTGCCGCCGCGTCGCACAGCGCCGCACGCCCAGCCTGTCCCGCCTGCGGCCAGGCCGAAAGCGGGCGCCGGGGCAGGCGCGTGGGCCATCGAATACGGGGACCAGCGCCTGCATCCAATCGCCAAGCCTCGCGCTGGTGCGGGGCGCTTCAGCTCGAGCTACCCGAGCACGAGGGAGAACTTTATGAAATCGAGACAATCACTTGTGACCAAGCTGCTGCTGGCTTCGGCCCTGGTGGCTCTGCCTGCGCTGCACGCGGACCTCGCTCGCGCCGCGCACGTGAGCATCGGCATAGGAATCCCGGCTCCGCCGGTACTGACGTTCTCGGCAGCGCCCGAGTTCGTCGCGCTGCCGGGAACCGGCGTCTACGTGGTCCCGGACTACGACCAGGACGTGTACTTCGTCGATGGCTGGTACTGGCGGCCGTGGGAGGGGCACTGGTACCGCTCGCACTATTATGATCGCGACTGGATCTCCTACGGCGGCGGTACCCCGTACTTCTACCGCAACATTCCCCATGACTGGCGCACCGAGTACAGCTCGCACACCTGGCACGGACGCCCGTGGAACTACGAGCGCGTGGCGCACGACCAGGTCGAGCACAACTGGAGCGCTTGGAAGCGCGAGGGGCGCTGGAACGAGAATCGAACGGTGAGCAGGCCCGAAGGCGAACAGCGAAACATCGAGCACAACCGCAGCGTGGAGACGCAGCGTGGCGGAACGCAGGTTCGCGGTGAGAATCGCGGCAGCGCCACGCAGTACCACGCACAGTCGCGTGGAGAACACGTGCAGGGAGCGCGCGGCGCGACCGAGATGAACCGCACGCAGGGTATGCGCTCCGAGACCATGCACCAGCAGCATGGGCAGCCGGCGGCGCATGAGCAGCACGCCCAGCCGATGCACGCGACGGGACATGCCGGTGGCGGCGGACATCCCACCGGCGGCGCTGCGCACGGTGCGCAGGGGCACGGCGGCGAGAAACAGAACGCCCACTGAGCCCGACCGGCCATTTGTTGGGATACGCCGGGTCGCCGAGGAATCGGCGGCCCGGCGCTTTTTTGTGACCTATTCGATGGTGAGAACGAGCTGGCGCGTCAGGCCGGCAGTTGTCGCATTGAACAGGAATTCGCTACCTGGACGAACGCGGGATCGGAGCTGAGAGAAGGCGAACCGGCCCCGCGCGGGCCGCACTCCGGCTGGCCCGCGCGGTAGAGTACGTGATCGGCGCTTTACTTTACCTTGCCGCTGCAGGTGCAGTTGCCGGAAGGCTCGGGGAAACAAGTCTGATTCGGATTCGAGCAGAAGCCGTGGCACTGCGGCGCCGTTCCGCTCGAACAGGGCTCGCCGCTGCCCGGCATGGTCGTAGTCGTCGCTGCCTCCTGCGTCGTCGTCGTATCGCCCTGGGCCGGAGTCGTCGTCGTCGTGACCTCTTCCGTCGTGGTGGTGGTCCCCTGACCGCAACCCGTCAGGCAATTCGTAAAGGTCAGCGCACAAGATGCGCCGCCGGTTTGCGCGGCACTCGCGCATGCCGTCAGGCACGGTAGCCGGTTGGTGCCGGTACACGCGTTGAGGCAGGTGCGGGCAGCGGAGGCTACCTGCTGGGAACAGATCGCGAGCCCATCGCCGCACCCGGACGGGCAGTCGCCCTCGCCCTGGGCTTCGCACTGCGACTCGCAGGTCTGCAGGGTCACGTTGCACTGGCGGCGGTCAGAGCCGAACGTGGCATTGCACTGATGCATGCAGGTCCCGACCTGGGGACCGGCCTGGTTGTGGTGGCAATCGCGCCGGCACGATTGCCCAGCGCTTCGCGCTACGGATCCGCAGGCTTCCGCCTGCGTCTCGCATCCGAGGTCACAACTACTCTGGGTGGTGGTGGTTGTCGCAATCTGGGCGCGTGCGGGCGTCTGCAAGGAAAAGACCGACACGGCGGCAAGACTGGCGACGAATGCAGCAAGGGACGTTGGCTTCATGTTGCTCTCTCCTGGGCGCCGGAGTTGGCGCCGGCACCGGGACGTGAAGACGCGCGCACTTGTCGCGCCTTCGATCCGTTCGAGTTCAGGGGGAAATTCTGGACGCCGAGGGGCGTACCAGCCATGAGGAAACCCTCGGCCGGGTTGACGCGGGTAGAGATTTTTCTCACACGCGTCGCGACGTCGCCGCAACGACGTTGAGCGCAGTTGTGTGGGAGGGATGCCCTCGCGGGAGGGATCAGGGCGTGCGATCGAGGCGCACCCATGCCTCGGCCAATGCGACTGTGCCCACCTCGCCCACTTCGCGAGGGACCGGCCGCATTGGCCAAGACGGGTGTTTTCCTACTTCACAGCCACCGCCTGGATGTTGATCAGCGCCCGCTGCGCAGTACCGTTCATCGACGACATGTGCAGATCGACGGTCGACCCCGCGGCAATCGCCGTTCCCCCCTGGGCCTCCGATGGGACCTCCCAGGTGCGAGTGAACGTCTCGAACCCGCCATTGTCGCCGCACTCGTTATAATTCGCGCCGCCTTGTGCAGTGACGCCGCCGACGACGACGGACGAGGACATGCGGTCCGCCGCGCAGGATTCCTGCGAGGTGGTCGTGATCAGCAGCGTGTTCTTTTTACTGGAATACTTGTCCGGCAGCGGCATGCTCGCCATGACGGAGTCTATGACGGAGACCGTGATGCCCAAGCCCGGAGAGTCGGTGTAGGTGGAAGAGGTCTTGCTCGTCGTCGTGGTGGCAGCAAGCCCCAATGACGGGACGATCAACAAGAGCGTGGCGGCGATTACGGTTTTCGTCGTTCGTTATTCCTCCCGGAAACTTTTGCTGTGGAACACAGGGCGGGCGAGGCCGCTGCTTCTGGCGGTTGTACCCGGCCGACGCAAGGCGCCGCATGTGGCGGGGACTGCGCTCGGGCTTCCGTCAGTGACGGCCAAGTGAGAGAGTCCGCGACATTTTGAACCTGCCGGTCGCCTGAAATGCATGGGGCGCTTCGGTGGCAGCGGCACGCTGGGTGTCTGGTCTGCCAACCACCATGCAACGGGCAGTTTATGCGAAAGACAATCGCGGGGGCAGCGCTCGTGGCGACGATGCTGATGTGCGCAGCGCCGGGCTGGGCAAGTTTGACGCCGGTGCAGAGATGCCAAGCCGGTAAGAATACCGCCGCCGGCAAGTATGCCGCCTGCCGTCAGAAGGCCGAAGGCACGCTGGTGACGAATGGCAGCGAGTCGAAGTACGACACGACCATCAACGCCTGCAAGGACAAATTCAGCAAGAAGTGGTTCACGTTGGAGAGCACGTTCGGCCAGTCCAGCGGCCAGGAGGCCGCGATGGAGGGCTATATCGCCAACTCCAGCAGCATCATTGCCTCGGCCTTGAACCTCGGCTTCGCGATTCCCGCCTGCGGCGACTTCGGCGTCAATGTCCCCGGCGAGGAATGCGACGGCAACGCACTCAACGGGAGGACGTGTGCTTCGCTGGGCTTCGATGGAGGCACGCTTTCCTGTACCGGGTCGTGCAAGTTCGATACTTCCGCCTGTACGCAGGCACCGCACAATTGCGGTAACGGTACGATCGACGGGGACGAGGTTTGCGATCAGGGCGATCTCAACGGCGCGACCTGCGGGACGCTGGGATATGTCGGCGGCACGCTCGCATGCGGGGCCGACTGCGCCTTCGACGACAGGAACTGCTACGCGACGCGCTTCGTGGACAACCACGACGGCACGATCACCGACAACCAGACCGGCCTGCAGTGGGAGAGGACGTTTGGGCCCGGAAACGGCAATCTGAGCTGGGCGGGGAAGTGCGAGATCTCGGGAAACTTCTGCCAGTCGTCGCCGAACGCGGCGACAGCGTGCAACGTATGGACCGAGGGGAGCCGGCTTGGTTGTGCGCAATGTGGGGAAGGCGAAGGTACGTGTATCGACCCGAATGCTGCCTATGGCGCACCGACACCGGCGTGGACGGTATGGGACCGGATCGTCGAGTTGAACGCTGCGAGCTTCGCACAACACTACGGCTGGCGCGTCCCCAAGCTCTCCGAGTTGGAATCCATCATCGATTTAGCCGATGCCACGCCCCCGATGATCAATGTGGCGTTTCATGCGGCAACCTATGATGACAATACGGCATGTGACTGTAACAGTCGTGACGGATGCAGTCAGGAATGTCTGGACGCCGAAAACTGTACCGCGGCGTGCACGGACATGACGAGCGCGGCGTGTGCGTGTACTCCTACAGATGGAGATTATTTTTGGACGGCGACGATCTTTGCGCCGAACCAGGTGGAGGCGTGGTGCGTGAACTTCCGATATGGTGGTGTGAGCCGGAACGAAGCCGGACTTACCGGCTTCGGCCCACTTCGGGCAGTGCGCAGCCTCCCGTGATCCCTCGAGACGCGAGGGAATAGGAATTTCGCGCGCCCTGTTCGATCCACCGGCTCCCTCGCTACCTTTCGCGTCAGCCACGGCCTGGTGTCATTCTTCGGCCCTTCCAGCCGTCGAGTGCCTGAAATGCATGGGGTGCTCGGGTGCAGTGGCACGGTTGCTGCCTGACTGCCGACATCCATGCTCAGGTGCTTGCATGCGAAACCTCGGTTCGGTCCTGGTGGCCGTCGCCATCATTGTTCATTCGGCGGCAGCCTACGCGGCGTCGAGTCCTGCCCTGACGTGTCAGACCGGCAAGCTCGGTATTGCGGGCAAGTACGGTGCATGCAGGCTCAGCACCGAGGCGAAAGCCTTAAAGGCCGGTGCCTCGCCCGACTTCACGAAGTGCCAGGAGACGTTTTCGGGCAAGTGGACCGCGGCCGAGTCCAAGGCGACGCAAGCGAGCGGAAGCTGCCTCGATCCCGGCGATGAGAGCGACATCAAGGACCTGATCGACGGCCACAGTGCGGACGTCGAGACCGCGCTGGCCGGTGGCGGCCTGCCCGCGCAATGCGGCAACGCACTCGTGGAAAGCGGCGAGGACTGCGACGTCGGGAATCTCAACAGCAAGACATGTGTGACGCAGGGCTTCGTGGGCGGAACCCTGACGTGCGCCGCCGGCTGCACCTTCGACACGAGCCATTGCTACAACCAGCGTTTCGACGACTCGGGC
>DASXOZ010000034.1 GCA_036493895.1 Candidatus Binatia bacterium
AGCCCGCCAGGCCGGCCGGGAGGCGCCAGTGCAGACACAGGGATCCGGCATCAAGCTCGATGCGTTCGGCCTCGGGCTCGAGTTGCACGCAGCGATGCGTCGTGCAGAGCGCCTGCGGGAGATCGGCTTCGACGGCCTGCAGATGGCCGAGGGCGGGCGCACGGCGTATCTCAACTGCGCTGCGACGACGCTGGCCGCTCCCGAGCTGTGGATCGGCACCGCGATCGCGACCGCGTTCACGCGAAGCCCGATGGTCACGGCGCAGGTCGCGTGGGAGCTGGCCGAGGCGAGCGGCGGCAAATTCATCCTCGGCCTCGGCACCCAGGTACAGGCCCACATCGAACGGCGCTTCGCTGCGATCTACGACCGGCCGGGCGCGCGTCTTCGCGAGTACGTGCTCGCGCTGCGCGCGATTTTCCGCGCGTTCCAGGGCGTCGAGAAGCTCGATTTCCAGGGCGAGTTCTTCCGCATGAACCTGCTCGGCATGTGGAGCCCGGGCCCGATCGCGAACCCGGACGTGCCGATCTACCTGGCCGGCGTCAAGCCGTGGATGCTGCGCGCGATCGGAGAGGTGGCCGACGGCGTGCACGTGCATCCCCTGCATTCGACGAAATTCATCGACGAGGTGATCCGGCCGAACGTCGAGGCCGGCGCGCGCGCGGCCGGGCGCGATCCGGCCAGCGTGCGGCTTGCGTGCCCGGTGTTCACGATCGTCGGCGACAGCGAAGAGGAAAGGGCGCCGTGGCGCGAGCGGGCGCGCATGCAGATCGCATTCTACGGCTCGACGCCGGCCTACGCCGGGGTCTTCGAGCTGCACGGGTGGAACGGGGTGTCCCAGAAGCTCCACTCGCTGCAGAGAACCGGCGACATGGCCGCGATGACCGCGACGGTGACCGATGAAATGCTCGAGCAGTACGCGGTGATCTCGACGTGGGGCGACTTGCCGCAGGCGCTGGCAAGCAAGTACGCCGGGGTGGCCGACCGGCTGATCTTCTATTTTGCCGACGCGGCTCTCGGCGAAGGCGACGAGCACGTCGCGAAATGGAAGACGGCGCTCGCGCGCACTCGCGAGCTGGCGGCGTCGAAGGACTGAGTCCTGCGCTCCGGGCGGCTCAGCGCCTGGCTGCCGCGTTCACTTTGTACGGCCCCTGGCGCACCGACTTGCGACGCGAGCGCGTGCCGATGTTCTCGTCGAGGTCGCCGAGGATCTGCCGCAGCAGCTTGAGCGACGGGTCGAGCTTGGCCGCGATCATGATGCGTGCCAGGCGGTCTGCCGCCGTACCGAGGTTGGGCGCGTGCCCCTGCTCGATGTGCGAGACGTGCTCGCGGCTCACGCCGATCAGCCCCGCGAATATCCCGCCCGTCAAGTGCATGTGCTTGCGCAGGAAGATGATCTCGGGGGCCGTCAGCGGGCCTCTCTTTCGCAGGAGCTGGTCGATGACGCTCTGGCGGAAGCGCTCGGGATTCGGCACCACGGCAAGCGTCGCCTTGCAGCGCGGGCACGCAGCGACGGCGAGGCCGGAGACCTGCAGCGGAAACCCGAGGTCCGGGAACGTGTAAGGTTTGGCGGCTGTCGTCGTGCGCCATCGAACCGTTCCGCCACACTCCTCGCAGCGGTCGACGCGGCGTGGAACCATGATCGTCTTCGGGCCTTCCCTGCGCGATTTTCTTTTCGCCATCGCTCTTCCTGCCGGAGGGTGGCCACACCCATCCGGAAATGCCTCAGGCCAATGCACACCCGCAATGTGTGATTCGGCACTTCGACTCTTGCAGCTTGGACCTGTTCACTTTCCTGTCAAGAAGCCAATGCTCGTTGTGTCGCTGCGCGCGCCCCTCAGGCAGGCGCCGCTCGCGCCGCGGCCCGCTTGACCCCGCTCCTTGCCGCTCTAGACTCCGCCCCTGCTCCGGCGGTTGCGCGGCTGCGCGGGCCCTGGAACGAACGAAATTTTCGCCGTTCGCCACCGGCGCTGCGCGAGAAGGCGAAACAAGGCGAGACAAGGAAGGAAAAATGGCAGTACTGGTCGGAAAACACGCTCCGGACTTCACGGCAGCGGCCGTGCTCGGAAACAACGAAATCGTTGAAAATTACCACCTTTCCGGCGCGATCCGAGGGAAGTACGCGGTGATCTTCTTCTATCCGCTCGACTTCACGTTCGTCTGCCCCTCCGAGCTGATCGCTTTCGACCATCGTCTCGAGGAGTTCCGCGGCCGCGGTGTCGAGGTGATCGGGGTGTCGATCGATTCCCAGTTCACTCACCTGGCGTGGAAAAACACCCCGGTCGACAAAGGTGGCATCGGCAGCGTCGGTTACACTCTGGTGGCCGACGTCAAACATGAGATCGCCCAGGCCTACGACGTCGAATCTTCGGGGGGGGTCGCCTTCCGTGGGTCTTTCCTGATCGATCGCGAAGGTGTCGTTCGTCACCAGATCGTCAACGATCTTCCCCTCGGCCGCGACATCGACGAGATGCTGAGGATCGTCGATGCGTTGCAGTTCACGGAGAAGCACGGCGAGGTCTGCCCGGCCGGCTGGAACAAGGGCAAGGCAGGAATGAAGGCCAATCCGGCCGGAGTCGCTTCCTACCTCGCCGCGCACGCCAAAGAGCTCTGAGCGACGCGAAGAGCGTTAAAGATGGAGCTTTGAGCGACGCGAAGAGCGTTAAAGATGGAGCTCTGCGCGACGCGAAGAGCGTTAAAGATGGAGCTCTGCGCGAAGCGAAGAGCGTTAACGATGGAGCTCTGAGCGAAGCGAAGAGCGTGGAAAGGGAACTCTGAGCGAAGCGTGGGGACAGGCACCAGCGCGCAATCGACCGTACGTCCAGTTCCAATTGATGCGCGCTGGTGCCTGTCCCCAGAGTGTCCCCAGAGCGTCCCCAGGGGTCAGCCGAGGACCAGCCCGCAGTCCGGGCACTCGGCAAGTAGCGCCGCGAACGTCGTCAGGCACGCGGGGCAGGTCGTCTCGGCGGCATCGGGATCGACGACGATGGCGGAGGCCGCTTCCAGCGCGGCCGCCTGCTCGTCGGTGAGCCCTCGCTTCCAGTCGGCCTCGAACACGGCGAACGACGACGGCGCATCTTCGCGGGCGACGACGAGGTAGATCGCCTCGCGGCAGCAACCGCCGCCGTCTTCCTCAGTCGCCTTGACGATCTCGCTGGTGATCCCGTTCGCAGCCAGGCTCTCGGCTGCGCGCTGCAGGTCGGAGACGCCGCCGCGAAGGACGATCGCGATGTCGGGGTCGTCGAAGACCGGCGTCTCGCACGCGTCGTTGCAGTCGCCGCCGCTCACTTCGCGATGGTCACCTTGATCATCTTGACCGGCTCGACCGGACGGTCGTTGGGATCGGTGCGTATGCTCTCGATCTTGTGCACGATGTCCATCCCGTCGATGACCTTGCCGAACACCGGGTGCTTGGACTGGCCGGGACTGAACCAGTCCAGGTACGCATTGTGCACGGTATTGACGAAGAACTGGGAACCGCCGCTGTTGGGACGACCGGTGTTGGCCATCGACAGCGTTCCGGCTTCGTTGGACGCCTTGAAGTCGGCGGGAAACTCGTCGGCGATGTTGCCGTGCGGCGGACCGCCGGTGCCGGCGCGCGAGCTTTTCGGATCGCGGCTGAACGGGCAGCCGAACTGCAGCATGAAGCGGTTGATCACGCGGTGGAAATGCAGCCCGTCGTAGAAGCCCGCCTCGGCGAGCTTGACGAAGTTTCCCGCCGTGATCGGCATCTTGTCGCTGAAGAGCTCGACGCGAAAGGTGCCGAGCGAGGTTTCGCAGGTTGCAATGGGGTTGGCCATGGCCGGTTTCGTAGCCCAAACTCTCAGGCGCCGCGAATGACCAGCATCCGGATCTCCGTCATGTCCTCGATCGCGAACCGCACCCCCTCGCGGCCGAGCCCGCTGTCCTTGACGCCGCCGTAAGGCATGTGGTCGACGCGCCACGACGGCACGTCGCCGATGACTACGCCGCCGACCTCGAGCAGGTCCCAGGCGCGCTCGGCCTTGTAGAGGTCGCGCGTGAACACACCGGCCTGCAGTCCGTAGCGGCTGCGGTTGACCTCGGCCAGCGCGGCATCGAAATCGTCGAACGGCGCCAGGATCGCGACCGGGCCGAACGCCTCTTCGCACGAGAGCACGCATTTGGCGGGCACGTTCTCGAGCAGGGTCGGCGCGAGCATGGCGCCGTCCCGCTCCGCGCCGCAGAGCAGGCGGCCTCCGGAGGCGACGGCGTCGCGGATCCAGCCGTCGAGGCGCGCCGCCTCGCGCTCGCTGATCATCGGCCCGATGAAAGTTTGTTCGTCGCGCGGGTTGCCGCAAACCAGGGTGCGGGTGCGCTCGACGAGGCGATCGCGCAACCGATCGTAGATGTCGGCGTGCGCGTAGATCCTCTGCACGCTGATGCAGCTTTGTCCCGACTGGTAGAAAGCGCCGACGATGATGCGCGCGGCGGCATCGTCGACGTCCCAGTCGCGGTCGACGACGACTGCAGCGTTGCCGCCGAGCTCGAGCACGACTTTCTTCTTGCCGGCGCGCCTCTTCATGTCCCAGCCGACCGAAGCGGAGCCGGTAAAACTGAGGAGCTTCAGCCTGTCGTCGGTGACGAAACGATCGGCGTCGTCGCGGCGGCACGGAAGAATCGAGAATGCGCCGGCGGGAAGGGCGGTCTCGGCGAGTACCTGGCCGATGATCAGCGCGCCGACCGGAGTCTGGCTGGCGGGCTTGAGGACGAACGGGCAGCCTGCCGCGATTGCCGGCGCGATCTTGTGGGCGACGAGGTTCAGCGGGAAATTGAACGGCGAGATGAACGAACACGGGCCGATCGGCACGCGCTTCCACCTGCCACGGTAGCCGCGCGCACGGGCACTGATGTCCATCGTCATCACTTCGCCGCTGGCGCGCACGGCTTCGCCGGCGGCGATGCGGAAGGTGTCGATGAGGCGCGCGACTTCGCCGCGTGCGTCGCGGATCGGTTTTCCGGCTTCGATGCACAGCGCGACCGCGAGCTCGTCGGCACGCTCGGTGAATCGGCGCACGCAATGCTCGAGCACGGCCTGCCGTTCGTAGGCGGCCATCTCGCGCATCGCAGCGGCAGCGGCGGCGGCCGCGGCGATGCCGGCATCGATCGTTCGGTCGTCGGCGAGCGCGACGCGCGTGGCGACTTTGCCGGTGAACTTGTCGAGCACCTCCAGGTCGGTGTTCGGCGAGAAGGCCTGTCCCGCCAGCCAGTACGGATACGATGGCTCGAGATCGCTCACGCCGACGTCCTCGCTTCCCGCCTCAGCGACGGATCTCGGCACTGACGGTTCCCGCCGCCGGCTCGTACAGGAGCCTGGCATAGTCGGCGACCATGCGGTCGGAATTGTAGCGGTAGCCGAGCCTGGCCAGCGCCGTGCGCACCCGAGACAACCAGCCGCGCGGGATTCCGCGCGCGTCGCGGTCGTAGAACAGCGGGATCACTTCGTGCTCGAGCACGTCGAGCACGGCCTCGGCGTCGCGGTCGTCCTGCACGGACGCATCGACGTGGACGCGTCCGTCGCCGACCGCGAAGCCGACCTCGGGATCCCACGCTTCGTCCCACCAGCCGTCGAGCGTCGAACAGTTCAGCGTGGAGTTGAGCACCGCCTTCATGCCGCTGGTGCCGCACGCTTCGAGCGGACGGCGTGGCACGTTGAGCCAGAGGTCGCAGCCGGCCAGCATCAGTCCGCTGATGCGCTGTCCGTAACCTTCGACGAAGACGACGCGGCTGGCCAGGCCGTTGTCGCGAGCCAGCGCGAGCACGCTGCGGATCACGTTCTTGGCCGGCTCGTCGGCCGGATGCGCCTTGCCGGCGATCAGGAACTGTACCGGCCTCTGTTCGCAAAGCAGCAGGCGGCGCACGCGCTCGAGGTCACGAAACGGCAGCAGCGCCCTCTTGTAGAGGGCGAAGCGTCGCGCAAGCCCGATCGTCAGCGCATCGGGATCCAGCGCCGGCGCAGCGTCGGCGCTTCCCGTGCGGGCATTGCGCGCAAGCGCACGGGCCCTCACGAATTCGAGAAGCCGCCGCTTCATCTGGCGCTTGATCGACCAGAGCCGTTCGTCGTCCAGCTCGAGCAGCTCGCGCTCGGCCAGTGCCCGTTCGATCGGATTGGATCCGTCGCGAGCGAGGCTCGCGCCGTAGATGGCGCCGAATTCGGGTGCGAGCCAGGTCGGGCGGTGCACGCCGTTGGTGACGTGCCCGATCGGCACGTCCAGTTCGCGCCGCGCCGGCCACATCGCTCTCCACATGCGACGCGAGACGTGGCCGTGCAGGCTGCTGACGGCGTTGGTGTGGCGCGCGAGCTTGATCGCGCTGACGGTCATGCAGAACGGCTCGCTCGCGTCTTCGGGATGGACGCGCCCGAACGACAGAAGGCGCTCGTCGCTGATGCCGAGGCGTGCGCGCAGCGGCGCGAGCGCGGCCAGCAGCGCTTCGGGCTCGAACCGGTCGTGTCCGGCTTCGACCGGCGTGTGCGTCGTGAACACCACCGAAGATGCCACGTCCACCGCCGCTTCGTCGAACGACAGTCCCGAATCCTCGATCCTCGACGCGATCGCCTCGAACGCTGCGAAAGCCGAGTGCCCCTCGTTCATGTGCAACGTCTTCGGCTTCATCCCCATCGCGCAAAGCGCGCGGTAGCCGCCGACGCCGAGCACGACTTCCTGGGCGAGGCGGGTGTCGCGGTTGCCGCCGTACAACCGGTGAGCTCCGGGCAGCACGGCCTGCGGCCAGTCGCGGGGATCGAGCAGGAAAAGCGGGCAGCGCCCGACGTCGACGCGCCAGAGGTCGGCGTGCAGCACCGCGTCGCCGAGCGGGATCTCGATGACCAGCGCAGAGCCATCGGCAGCGAGCACGCGCGTGATCGGCAGCCGCACCGGATCGATCTCGTCGTAGGATTCGCTCTGCCAGCCGTCGGCGCCGACTTGCTGGTGAAAGTACCCGTGCCGGTAGAGCAGGCTCACGCCGACGGCGCCCACGCCGAGGTCGGAGCAGCTCTTCAGATGATCGCCGGCCAGCACGCCGAGACCGCCCGAATAGATCGGCAGCGACTCGTGGATGCAGAACTCGGGGCTGAAATACGCCACGGCGGCTTGCTCGACGACGCCGTGGCAGTAGCTGCCGGCCCACGTCCTGGTATCGGCCACGTAGGTCGCCAGCGAATCCTCGATCGCGATCACGTCCGGAATGACCGACGGGGCCGCGTCCTCGAGACGCTGGGCAGGAACGTCGCGGACGAACGCAGTCGGGTTGTGACGCACCCGGTCCCAGAGGTCCGCATCGATTCGGCGCAGGACGGCATCGAGTCGATGGTCCCAGCTCCACCACAGGTTGGTGCCGAGCGTGTGAAGCCGTTCGCGAAGATGTAGCGATTCCAGATCGATCGGCGCGTCCACAGTCGAGTCGCTCCCGTTGGCCTGCATGGTTTTGCGCCGAAGGCTTGCGCTGCGCGGTCCGGCCCGGCCGCCTTGCGTGACGGCGGATCCTAGCGGGAGCGCGTCGCGCGGGCGAGGTGCGGCCGCCGCGGGGTGGCAGCGCCTCGTCGATGCGGCCACCCGCGGTGGTCGCGTGGGGTCAGTCCGGCCGGTGCGCCGCGACGACGCGGTCGTAGACCACGTCGCCGGTCGCGCCGTCGTTGCCGGTCGCGTGCGAGAGCGCGTTGCGGAAAAGGCGCTCGAGGCGCGGAACTTCGGCCGCGCCGGCCAGCTCGATCGCGCGCGCGGCATGCGCGAGCGCCTGCAGCGGCTCGACGTCCGAGAGATCGTCGAAAAACCACGCACAGCTTGCGTACATCAGCAGCGCGTGGCGCTGCATGTCCAGCAGTTGCAGCGCGCCGAGCTTTTCGGTCTCTCCGAGGACGCGACCCGCCTCGCGGTCGAGGAAAATGTTCTCGACGCGCGGAGTGCGGCGCACCAGCACTTCGGCGAAACGGTCGCGCGCCCCCCATGGATCGGTGAGCAGGCGCGACGCGCTGCGTTCGAACACCGGCGCGAGGAGGTCGCGAAGGGTATCGAACGCTTCGCGAAGCGGCGCGCGCCAGCGCTGGTTGCCGCTTCGCCGGCCTCCGGAGCAGCCGCAGTCGCCTCGCCAGCGCTCGATCCCGTGGGCGCAGCTCCACGAGCTTCTCTCGACGATCTCGACCTCGCAGGTCGGAGGATGACGGTCGAGGTATTGTCCGTAGACGGTAAGATCGAAGGCGCTCTCGGCCCGGTCCGCGCGCTCGAGGATCCACGCCAGGCCCATTTCCCCGAAGTGCTGGTGGTGTCCGTAGGTTTCTCCATCGGTCGCCATGTGCACGAGGCCCGGCTTGTCCGCCTGCTCGCTCTCGAGCCTGGCGAGCAGGCGCGATCCGTCCTGCAGCGCCATGCCGAACGCGATCTCGTGCGCCAGCGCGCCGTCGTAGAAAAACAGCGAGAGCTGGCGTCCCGATGCGAGCTTCACCGTGTACGGCATCGTCGTATCGACGCGCCGCTGGTCGTTGATCTCGATCCACCTGGACGTGCCGATGCGGCGCACGCGCGCTGCCTGGTGCGGCGCGAGGATCGTGAAGCGCAGCCCCTCGTCGGCAAGGCATTCGAGCGTGGCGGTGTCGACGGCGCACTCCGGCAGCCACAGCCCTTCGCTGTGGCGTCCGAATCGCAGCTCGAAATCCTTCAGTCCCCAGTGAATCTCGGTCTTGCGATCGCGCGCTCCGGCCAGCGGCAGGATCGAGTGGGAATAACTCTGCGCGATCGCGCCGCCGTGGCCGCCGAAGATGCGGAAGGCATCGCGATCGGCCGCGACGAGCGATTCGTGCACGTCACGCTGCTCGCGCGCAAGGTAGGACAGGAGCGTCGGACCGAAGTCGAAGCTCATGCGCGAGTAGTTCGAGAAATCCCGCCCGGGCAGGGCGCGGTCGGGATCGGCCAGAAGTCGTGCCTCGGCGTTGGAGCGGTAGCATTCTTCGGTGATGCGCTCGTTCCAGTCGTGCGCCGGCGCAGCGCCGGGCTGGGCTTCGACGCGGCCCGTCCACGGGTTCTCGCGAGGCGGCTGGTAGAAATGCCCGTGAATGCACAGCGACGGCCGCTTCACCACGGTTCCTCCCAGCGCAGCAGTACGCCGCCGAGCGGCGGCAGCACGAGATTCATCGAGCAGGGTTTGCCGTGCATGGGCTCATCGTCGGTGGCGACGGCACCGAAGTTTCCCCAGCCGCTGCCTCCGTAGTCGGCGGCATCGGAATTGAGGATTTCCCGCCAGATTCCTGCGCGCGGAGAGCCGACGCGGTACTGCGAATGAGGCACCGGAGTGAAATTGAACGCGGCGACGATCGGACGGCGGCGGTCGGCGCTCCAGCGAACGAACGAGATCGTGCTGGCCGCGGCGTCGGTGCCGTCGATCCATTCGAAACCGAAATCCTCGCAGTCGCCCTCGTGCAGCGCGGCCTCGCGGCGGTAGACGGCGTTGAGATCGCCGACCATGCGCGACACGCCTTGTCTCGGCGGCGAGGCAGCGACGCCGGCCCAGTCGAGCGTGCCGTCGTGGCTCCATTCGTAGGGCTGCGCGATCTCGCCTCCCATGAACAGCAGCTTCTTGCCGGGCAGCGCCCACATGTACGCCAGCAGAAGACGAAGGTTGGCCAGGCGCTGCCAGGCATCACCGGGCATCTTGGCTGCAAGGGAGCGCTTGCCATGCACGACTTCGTCGTGGGACAGCGGCAGCACGAAGTTTTCGCTGGGTGCATACAGCGAACGGAAGCCGAGCTGGCCGTGGTGGTGGCGACGGAACAGCGGGTCGAGCTGCATGTAGCGAAGCGTGTCGTTCATCCAGCCCATGTCCCATTTGAAGCCGAATCCGAGTCCTCCGCTGCTCGTCGGCCGCGACACCTGCGGCCACGACGTCGATTCCTCGGCGTAGGTCTGGACGCCGTCGAATTCGCCGTAGACGGCCTCGTTCAGATCGCGCAGGAAAGAGACGGCCTCGACGTTCTCGCGGCCACCCGAAGCGTTGGGCACCCACTGGCCGGGCGGCCGCGAGTAGTCGAGGTAGAGCATCGACGCGACGGCATCGACGCGAAGACCGTCGGCATGGAAGAGCTCGAGCCAGAAGAGTGCGTTGCTGATGAGGAAAGCGCGCACTTCGTGGCGGCCGTAATTGAACACGAGGCTCTTCCAGTCGGGATGAAAGCCCTGGCGCGGATCGGCGTGCTCGTAGAGGCAGGTTCCGTCCAGGCGCGCCAGCGCGTGAGGGTCTTCGGGAAAATGCGAAGGAACCCAGTCCAGGATCACGCCGATGCCGGCCTGGTGCAGCCGATCGACGAGGAACATCAGGTCCTGCGGAGTGCCGTGGCGGCTGCTTGCCGCGTAATAGCCCGAGATCTGGTAGCCCCACGACGCGAAGAACGGGTGCTCCATCACCGGCATCAGCTCGACGTGCGTGAAACCGCAATTGCGCACGTGCTCGATCAGGGGGTCTGCGATCTCGCGATAGCCCGGCGAGAGCCCGTCGCTGCGGCGCCTCCACGATCCGAGATGCACTTCGTAGATCGAGATCGGCGCCTGCCGGGAGCTGGCTGCCGCGCGGGTGCGCATCCATTCTGCGTCGTTCCACTGGTAGTCGAGATCCCACACCACCGATGCGGTGCGGGGCGGTGGCTCCGAGAAGAACGCAAAAGGATCGGCCTTTTCGCGCGAGCGTCCGTCGGCACCTTCGATGCGGTATTTGTAGAGGCTTCCGCGCGAAGCGCCCGGGAAGAAGCCCGACCAGATGCCGCCCGGCGACGGCACGAGACGACCGGCGGCGGGATCCCATCCATTGAACGCGGCGACGACGCTGACGGCGCGCGCGTTGGGGGCCCAGAGCGCGAAATGCGCGCCGTCCGTGCCGCCGTGGCGGCACGGGTGCGCGCCCATCTTCTCGTAGAGGCGACGATGCGTTCCCTCGGAGAAGAAGAACACGTCCTGTTCGCCGATCAGGTGACGGCAAGTGCTCACGGCGACGTATCCGCTGCGGTGTCGCTGCCGCGCACGGCCGCGAGCATGGCGGCGACGTCGCGATCCGTGGTGATATCGGCGAGGCAGCGCGCAAACGGTCTTTGCCAGTTGCTGTCGCCGGCCGCAGTACCGGGAAGGTTCTGGCGCGCGCGCTCGAGCCAGAAGTCCTCGAGGTTTGCGCTGACGATCGTCGCGTCGCTTGCCGAGAGCCACGCGAGCAGCGCACGCAGCACTGTGCCCGGTGCGTCCTCGCGGCAATCGCGGCCGGCGCGGCGAAGGAAATTCGCGATGAGTTCCCGCGCAGTGTCGGGCCGTTCCCACCACGCGGCGAAAGGCTCCATGTCGTGAGTCCCGAGGCTCGCAAGCGAGGAGACAGGAGGGGCCGCGAGCACCGGCTCCGCGTGGCCGCGGCACTCGAACGGTACGATGTGCATCCTCAGCGCGCCCCTTGCGGCGATCTCGGACCTGGTCGCATCGGGAACCGTCCCCAGGTCTTCGCCTACGACAGCCGCGCCGCGACCCGCGCGCGCCCTTGCGGCTTCGATCGCAAGGATGCTCCACAACTCTTCTCCATGGTAGCGCACGTAGACGCCGTCGGCTGCAGTCGATCCGTCCGGAATCCAGAACAGGCGGTCGAGCCCCATCACGTGGTCGATGCGCAGAACGGAGGCATGGAGGAAATGGTGGCGAAGCGCTGCGCGAAAAGCCGCGTATCCGCTCTGGCGGGCTCCGACGGGATGCAGCGGTGGAAAAGCCCAGTTCTGCCCGCCTTCGAACAGGGCATCGGGCGGCGCGCCCGCCGAGATGCCGGGCGCAAAGTCGCCGGCGTAGCGCCACGTATCGTAGCCGCCGCCGTGACAGCCGAGCGGTAGATCCAGCAGAAGTCCGGCGGGACTGGCGCCGGCAGCGGCGGCCACCTGCTCGCGGGCGAGCCACTGGGCGTACGCGTGATAGCGCCGGGTCGACGCCTCGAAGTCGAGTCCGGCCTCGAGCGTTCCTGCGCGCGCCGGTGACGGCCAGCGTTCCCATGTGCAGCCGTAATGTTCGACGGCCGCGCGAAACGAAGCCCACGACGAAAGATCTTCATCGCGGATGAGGTCGCGCTCGAAAGCGTCCAGCCTTGCGCCGCCGGTCGAATCGAGCGCAATGAGGAGCTGCTCGATCTGCGCGCGCCGCAGCCGCATTTGCACGCGGTAATCGATGCGCCGCGCGTCGCCGGCATGGCTGTTGCGATGCGGCCTCGACTGCGGGCGGCCGCCGCATTCGGGCGCGCACGCCGGATCCACGTAAAGCTCGCTCCAGAACGCACGGCTGATCGGCGAGTAGGGGCTCGGCTCGAACGGTTCCTCGAAGAAACAGGCGAGCAGCGGCAGCGTCGCGACGAGGGCGCCGTCGCGGCCCGTGCTGCTCGCGCCCGAAGCGGTCATCCACTGCGCCAGCACCGCGAGGTCGCCGTAGCACGCGAAGTCGTGCCCGTCGCTGCCACGGTCGATGCCGTACAGCGGAGCGAACAGCGCCCACGAGCGCGGAGGGGCCGGAAAACGGGCTGGAGCGACAAGCAAGCGGGACTTCAACAATTCGCGTCCGAGATCGATCTCGAGACTGTGATAACCAATCGGCGTATCGGCAGGCACGTCGACTCGAAGGCCGCCGCCTGCCTGTTCCTGCAGCGCGAGCCGAAAAGTCTGGCCGTCTTCGAGCCGAAGCACGACCGGGATGCGTGCCGGTGCCGTGCCCTCGCGCACCGCGATCGCGCCGCCCTTGCCGGACTGGAGGCAGGTTACGGCGGCAATCGCTGGGGCGGCGGCGCCGCTGTGAGCCCGCAGCGCGTCGGCAGCGTCATCGATGCGCTCGAGCGGAGCTCCGAGGCTTCGCAGCACGGCCAGCAGCGCATCATCACTGGCGCGGCGCTCGCGCCCGGTGCCGTCGTGATAAGAACGAGTGACGCCCCAGCAGGCGGCGAGAGACTCGAGGTCGTCGTGCATCGCAGCGCCCATGGCTCGCGCCGCAGTATGGCGGGCCGCTACTCGATCGCAAAAGCCGGTGAGACGAGGCCGTGCACGATCATCGCGGCGATGGACAAGGTCGGGGGCGTGCGCAATCCTGAAGGAGGGAGCCCTGTGCCTGCACCTTGCTTCACCCGCAGCCGGGCTGCGGCCTTCGCCGCGCTGATCGCTTCGCTTGCGTTCGCTGGCCGCGCAAGTGCCCAGCTTCACGACCACCTCGAGTGTTTCAAGGCGGCCGACACCCAGTCGGCCAGCGCCGTCGCCGACCTGCGTCCGCTTGATACCGCACCGTTCGAGGTCGATGCGGGCTGCACGATCAAGGTGCGCAGCCGCCAGATCTGTTTCCCCGTAGAGAAAGACCTCGTCTCGAGCACTGCCGGCCACGCCGCCGTCGCCGGTCCCGATCTCGCCAATCCCTACATCTGTTACAGCGTGCGATGCCCCCCCTCGACGCTTCCGACCTCGCTGCAGCTGAGCGACCAGTTCGGCACCCGCGTTTTTACCGGGCTGCGGCGGTCGACGGTTTGTGCGCCGGCAATCTTCGGTGCGCCGCCGGCAACTTCGACGACTTCGACGACGCTCGGCTCGGGCACTCCTCGAAGCTGCGTCGACGCGACACCGCCCAACTGCGACGGCACCTGCAACAACTACAACCTGGCATGCGTCGAGCAATCGGGCACCTGCGTCTGCTCGTACGTCGACGTGTTCGGACCCTGCCCGATCGTCGGTCACGGAGTGCCGGAGTGCTACGGAAGCTGCAACGGCACGCAGACCTGCCTCGACGTCGGCGGAGCCTGCCAGTGCGGAGTCGCTTACGAGTGAGCCTGCTCGTCGCGTCGCCTCCGCCCCGGCTCTCGACTTCGACTCCCCGCTGCGGACCGGCGACGTGAGCGTTGCCGGCACGATTCTCCTGCTGCCGGGTCGCGACAAGTCGCTGCGGCGCCGGCATCCGTGGATATTTTCGGGAGCGATCGCCGAAGAGCCGCGCAGTGCCGGCCTCGGCGACACCGTCGACGTCGTGTCGTTCGACGGCGAATTTCTCGCGCGTGCCGCCTGGTCGCCGCACTCGAGCATCCGCGCCAGGGTGTGGAGCTTCGACGAGAGCGAGCCGATCGATTCCGCATTCTTTCGCCGCCGCGTCGAGCGCGCCCTCGAGCGGCGGGACGCAGCAGGACGGCGGCTGAACCGCGATCCGTCGCACGAGGCGTCGCAGGATTTGCCTGAGGACCTTCGCCAGCGCAGCGACAATGCGATGCGTGTCGTGCATGGCGAATCGGACGGCCTTCCCGGTCTTATCGTCGATTTCTACGCCGGCGTCGCCGTCTGCCAGTTTCTCGCGGCCGGAGCCGAGCGCTGGCGACGCGAGATCACCGAAGCCGTCGGCGAGAGGACGCACGCAACTTCGATCTACGAAAGGTCCGATGCCGACGTGCGCGACAAGGAAGGCCTCGAGCCGCGCAGCGGCCTCCTCGCCGGCCGCGAGCCTGACGAGCTCGTCGAAATCGGCGAGGCGGGGCGCCGCTATCTCGTCGACGTGCGCGAGGGACACAAGACCGGCTTTTACCTCGACCAGAGGCCGGCACGCGACGCCGCCGGCGCGTGGTGCCGCGGACGCGAAGTGCTGAACGCGTTTTCGTACACCGGCGGCTTTTCGGTCGCGGCGCTGGCCGGGGGAGCTGCCGGCGTGCTCGACGTCGATACGTCGGCTCCGGCGCTCGCGCTCGCGCTGCGCAACGTTGCGGCCAACGATGCCGACGCCACAGAAAGCGGACGCTACCAGCAGGTCGAAGGAGACGTGTTCTCGGTGCTGCGCCGCATGAGAGACTCGCGGCGCAGCTTCGGCGCCATCATCCTCGATCCGCCGAAGTTCGCGGACTCCCGTGCCCACCTCGACAAGGCGGCGCGCGGCTACAAGGACATCAACCTGCTCGCGTTCAAGCTGCTCGCGCCGGGCGGCGTACTGATGACGTTCTCGTGCTCCGGTCTTCTTGCGCCGGACCTGTTCCAGAAGATCGTCGCCGACGCGGCCGTCGACGCGCGTCGCGAGGCTGCGATCGTCGCGAGGCTCTCGCAGGGACCGGACCATCCGGTCGCGCTCGCGTTTCCCGAAGGCGCATACCTGAAGGGACTCGTCTGCGTCGCCGCGTAGCGGCTGGCGTCAGCGGCCCGCATTGTCGAGTCTGAGAAGAGCCGCGCGCGCCGACTGCTCCTGCGGATCGATCGAGAGCGCTCTGTACCATTTTTCGCGGGCCGCGCCGTAGCGTCCGGCATTGGCATCGAGCGTCGCGAAGTTGCTCCAGAGCAGCGCGCTGGCCGGGTCGAGCGTCGTCGCCCTGACGTAAGCACCGGACGCTTCGTCGTCGCGGCCCTGTCCCTGCAGCGCGATCGCGAGCTGTCCCCAGTTTTGTGCGTCGTCGGGCGCGATCTCGATGCACTGGCGGTACACCTTTTCGGCGTCGTCGCTGCGATTGCCCGCAAGCAGGGTGTTGCCGAGGTTGAAGCAGGCACGCGAGCTCGGCGAGTACGCGAGGGTCTTGCGGTAAACCTGCGCGGCATCGGCGAATTCCTTCTGCCGTGCCAGAAGCGACGGAGCCCACGCGGCAGCGACCACGCAGCAGGCCGCAAGCACTGCCGCCGGCGCAAGACGGCGCGAGGCAAGCGTGGCGACCACTGCCGCAATGACGATGATCGGTGCGTAAAGGAACTGCTCTCCGGTGAATACGTAACGGTCGGCGATGGCCGGATAGACCGGCACCAGGCCGCTCGCCGGCAGGTAGAGCAGGACCAGGGCACAAGCCGCCAGGCGTCCCCGCGTCGGCTTCTGCGCGAGCAGCAGCGGCGCGGCAAGCATTGCAGCGACGACGGCCGCTCCGGCCGGCTCGTACCCGGGAGGAAGGGTCGGCGTGAGCCTGTCCAGATGCAGGGCGGCAGGCCACACGAGCAGGCGCAGGTATTCGGCCGCCGCAGTCGCAACTGCACGAAGACGTACGCCAAGGGGGACGCTCGCTGCGATCGACGCAGGCCAGACCAGCGCTGCGGCTGCGGCCGAGCCGAGGAGCGCAAGCGCGGGCGCCATGAGTGTCGGGCCCTCCAGCTGCGGTTGCCGCTGACGTCGGCGCTGCCACCACCACAGCATGGCGGCCAGCGGGCCGGCGACGATGCCCGATTCCTTTGCCAGCCCGGCTGCCAGCGCCGCCGCGGCGGCGGTCAGCAGGCGCATGGCCATGGCCGGTCGATCGAGGCCACCGACCGGCGGATCTCCGACCGTCTCGCGTCGTACGTCTGGCTCCGGTGCGAGCACGGCCGCCGCGCATGCCAGCGTCATCAACGTGGCCAGCAGGTCGGTACGTCCGGAGATGTAGGCCACCGATCCGCTGGTCAGAGGGTGAAAAGCGAACAGCAGCGCAGCGGCCGCGGCGATCACGGGTGGAGTCTCCAGGGCGGACAGCACGACCACCATCAAGGCCGCGCAGGCCCCGTGCATCAGCGCGTTCGCAAGATGGAGGGCAGATGGCGACGCGGCGCCCATTGCCGCTTGCAGCCGGTACGACAGCAAAACGAGGGGACGGCGGTACTGGCCGCCGATCGGCCCGAACGCTTGCGACAGCGTCAAGCGTATTGCAAGTGGGACGTGAAGCTCGTCGTCCCAAACCATCGGATTTGCAAGAGAAGGAAGATAGGCCGCAATTGCCGGCACTGCGGCAGCCACCGCCCAGGGCCAGATCGGCGCCCTCGAGTCGGCGATCTGCCGCTGCGGCTGCGGCGCGCTGCTCACCGTCGCAGGCGACGTTGCCGCCGGGCCGGCTTTGCGACTGCTCGATCGTCGTTTCACTCTCCAGCGCCTCTGCCAGCGCCCGGGCGATGTTGCGACCACAAATGTGGACAGAGAATGGACAGTGTCGCCGAGGCCCTACTATGATGGCCCTTCTGCGGGCCTTTGCCTGCGTCAGACCAAGGGGGAACCGGTGATCAGGACCACGACCAGGACCAGCAAGCTTGCGATCGTTTCCATCGGCCTTGCGGCCGGGCTCCTCGGGGCCGGACGCGCATCGGCCCAGACCTGCGGCGACGTCAACGGCGACGACAAGGTAACCGCTGCCGATTCCCTGCTCGTCCTCAAGGCCTCCGTCGGCCAGGACGTGGCCCTTACGTGCACCGACCAGTGCGCGGCGCTGGCGGCCCAGGTGGCGGCGCTGGACACCCGGACGGCGGCGCTGGAAACGCTGCTCGCCCACGTCACGATCAGCGGCAGCAACCTCGTGCTGACCGGCATGAACTTCCAGGTCGTCAGCGGCAGCGGAACCTCGGACGGCTCGATCAACGGCAAAGGCAACATCATCATCGGCTACGACGAGTCCAACAGTAACAAGGAAAAGAAGACCGGCTCCCACAACCTCGTCATCGGCAAGAACCACAGCTACGAAGCTTTCGAGGGAATCGTCGCCGGCGAGGACAACATCATTTCGGGCGACGTCGCGTCGGTGCTCGGCGGAACCCAGAACACGGCGAGCGGCAACGGCGCGATCGTCGTCGGTGGCCAGAACAACGAAGCACGCCAGACCACGTCGATCGTCGTTGCCGGCGAGCAGAATCTCGCCAACGGTCGCAGCTGCGTCGTCACGGCCGGCGCCCAGAACCTGTGTACGGGGCTTGCCGGCGCGGTCGACGGCGGCAGCCAGAACTTCTGCTCCGGCGCCGGCTCTGTGATCGGCGGAGGCAGCAACCGCACGCTCGGCAGCAGCCTCGGGTGGCTGGCCGGAAGCCTCGGCCCGGTGTTCTGAAGAAAGCAGCGCTTTCGTCGCACCGCTCCCCGACCGCGGCTTCCCCCGCGTGATGCGTTGCACGCGTCGGCGCGGGCGTCCTCTCGGCGTCCACGCTAGCATCCGGCGCAGAAGTGTTCCCGCTTCGTGACGACAATCCCACGCTGACGACACCGGTGGTGACCTGGCTGCTGGTCGCGCTCAACGTCGCCGCGTGGATCCTGCTGCAGGGCGCAGGCGCGGAGCCGATGCTCGGAAAATCGGTGTGCCGTCTCGGGCTGATTCCGGGCGAGCTGCTCGGGCTGGCCCGCAACGGAGCACGGTTTCACGTCGGTCCGCACATGGTCTGCGTCATCGACCACGCTTCGGCCAACGTGCTGTCGCCGCTCACGTCGATGTTCGTTCACGGAGGCTGGTTCCACCTGATCGGCAACATGTGGTTCCTGTGGATCTTCGGTGACAACGTCGAAGACGTGATGGGTCGGGGCCGCTTCGTCGTCTTCTACCTGCTGAGCGGCCTTGCCGCCGCCGCCGCCCAGACGTTTGCGGATCCTGCGAGCACCCTGCCGATGGTCGGTGCCTCCGGGGCAATCGGCGGCGTCATGGGTGCCTATGCGTCGCTGTATCCTCGCGCGCGCGTCGACATGCTGGTCGTGCTCGGATTTTACGTCACGCGTGTGGCCGTCCCGGCGATTTTCCTGCTCGGCTACTGGTTCCTGATCCAGATCCTCGGCGGGATTCCGTCGCTCGCGGCCGAAGGCGGCGGCGTGGCGTTCGCGGCCCATGTCGGCGGCTTTCTCGGCGGCTTCCTGCTGTCGTTCCTGTTCCGCAATCCTCGCCTCGTCGAAGAGCATCGCATCCTGGCCGGGAGCCGACCGCTTTGAGCAGCATCCGGATTTGTTGCGCCGCGGCATCCTTGCTGCTCGCCGTCGCGGCTGCCGTGCCGGCCTTCGGCGAGACCGTCAAGGAATCGCAGCCTCTGATGGGCGGCATCGTCGACATCTCGGTCGAGAGCAGCGATCGCGACCACGGGCACGAGCTGATCCGCGAGGCCGTCGCGGCCGGCCAGAAGCTGCAGTCCGAGCTCGCTGCCGATGACGAATCGAGCGATCTTTCCAAACTCAACGCGGCGGCAGGGCTGGCACCGATCGCGGTGCCCCTGGATCTTTACCGCCTGCTCGCGCTGTCCCAGCTGATGACGCGCTCGACGGGCAGCGCGTTCGACGTGACGATCGGTCCGCTCGTCCGCAACCGACGTACGATTTCAGGATCGGACCACGGTCCCCATTTCACGTTCGACCAGGCGCTCTCGCTCGTCGGCGCCGACAAGATCGTGCTGAAATCCGGCAAGGCGGGACTTGCGAAGGCCGGGATGTCGGTCGACGTTTCGGCGGTCGAACGCGGCTACTGCCTCGAGCGCATGGCCGCGGTGCTGCGCAAGGCCGGCGTGACCAAAGCGCTGCTCCAGTTCGACGACACCGCGGTGCTCGCGATCGGTCCTCCCGCCGGCGAGCCCCCGTTTCGCATCTGGATTGCGCGCGGAAAATCGATGGCGGGAAGCCTGCTGCTGCGTGACCGTTCGGTCGCGACGACCAGGGTGAGACAGCGCGGCAACGGCAGCAGCAGCGCGCCGATCGTCGATCCGCGAAGCGGACGCTTCGTCGAAGCGGATCGCCAGGCCACGGTGCTCGCGCGCGATGCGGCGATCGCGCAGGCCTGGAGCACGGCGCTGGTCGTCGATCCCGACGGAGCGCTCGGTCTTCTCGACGAGCCCCGCGACGTCGAAGCGGTGACCTTCGACGAGCGCGGCGCGCACACCAGCCCGCACTTTATCGCCGAGTCGCAATGGGTGGCGTTGGCCGGCGCGCCCGATTTTCCCGAAAGCGATCCTGTCCCCCCGCCGCAACCGCCCGAGGAGCGGGACTGACGCCGTGGCGCACGACGACGGATTCACGTTCACGTTCGAAACCGCGCTCGCGGCCAGTGCCGGTGAAGTCTGGGAGCACGCCACCTCGCTCGAAGGCGTCAACCGCGAGCTGGCACCGCTGGCACGCATGGCGGCGCCTCCGGGCATGCGAATTCCGCGGGCGAACGAGTTCGTGCCCGGCAAGGTGCTGCTGCGCAGCTGGATCTACGTCCTCGGATTCCTGCCCGTCGATTACGACGACGTCACGCTTTGCGAGATCGAGGACGGCCGCCGTTTCCTCGAGCGCTCGCCGATGCTGACGCAGAAGCTCTGGGAACACGAAAGGACGATCGAGCCGACGGCGACCGGCTGCATCCTGCGCGACCGCATCCGCTTCGAGCCTCGCGTGCGCGCGGCAGCGCGCTTGCAGCTCGCGGTCTACCGGATGGTGTTCGCCAACCGCCATCGAAATCTTGCCAGGATGTTCGGCCGCGGCTGACGCGGTCGAGGACGTTAGCGGCCGGGCGGCGCCTGGGACGGCGTCGCCGCTTCGACCCAGATCGCGCCGTCATCCTCGGCATACCAGACGCGGGTTCGGCGCTCCTGGCCGCCCGAGCCGGTCGTGTGCAGCACCGCGACACCGCGCACTTCGAGGGCGACGGGCGTCACCGCCGCAAAGAGCGAGGCCGCCACGGTCGCAGCGACGAGGAGAGCACGCATCGCCGCGTACCTACGTGCAAGGCGCGGCCCGTCCAAATGCCGCCGCGGCCGAACCGGTCCCCGAAAGATTGACGTTCGCCAGCCGGCCCGCGATAAAGGAACACGTCCTCGAGTCGCCGCCGCAGCCGCCTGCTGCGGGTCTTCCGTCCGGCGTTTCCACTCGGGACAGGGGAGAAGCGTCTTGAGGTTCGCCGTTTCGTCGTCCGCGCTCACCGTGCCGCTCCTCTCCGGACTGCTGGCGCTCGTCGCTGCCGGCTGCGGACAGCTGCAGGCCGATCTCGAAGTCATGGATCAGAAAGTCGAGTCGGCGCTGCAGCCCGAGGAAGGTCCGCCCAAAGGAACCGTCGTGCT
>DASXOZ010000035.1 GCA_036493895.1 Candidatus Binatia bacterium
AGGTGCATTGGGCGAGATCCACCGAGCCCGGGTCTCCGCTCAGTCCGGAAACGGTGGCATGGATCGTCTGCGCCGCCGGATCGTCGACGAACGTCGACGTCGCCGAATCGACGAGGCCCTGGCAAGCGGGACTGCTGCCGACGTCGCGCTTGCGCGAGGCGGAGACTCCCGCGCCGCCGTAGTAGGTATCCCAGCTTACGGAGCCGATGTTCGTCGCATCGGGAAGCCCGAATGCGAGGACGAACCCCGCAACGGCCGGCACCGTCGTAGTCGTCGTGCTGGTCGAGCTCGAGCTGGTCGTCGTCGACGTGGTCGCGCTCGCGCACAGTGGCGAGTGCTGGCAGTTCGGGTCCGCGCAGTCGATGAGCCCGTTGCCGTCGTCGTCCTTTCCGTTGCCGCAGTCTTCGCACGAGCCCGGGTCCGGGTTCGTCGAGACGCAGGCCGGAGGAGTACCGTCGCAGGAATCCAGCGAGCACGAGCACGTGGTAGCAACGGCATCGGAGAGGCGCGAAGGGTCGCCGCTGGCGAACGCGCACTCGAACAGGCTGCTGACCGCACCGAGAGAGCAGCCGTCGATCGTTACCTGCAGCGTCGAGCCGCCGCCGGTCTCGCGGAACGCGGCCGAACAGCCGTGCCCGCTGACGACTTCGCTCGCGTGGCAATCGAGGCTTCCGTCTTCCGCGCGAGCAACGGTCGCAGAGGCCGATGCGAGATCCACGTCGACGACGACGTGATCGCAGGGGCCGCTGCCGTTCATGCCGAACCAGTAGCGGGGATCACCCCCTCCTCCGCCGCTGCAACTTTCGAGCAGCGCTCCGACAGCAATCAGCAACGCGCACGACAGCGACGTGCGAACCATGGCAACTCCCCCCTTGGTCCGCGACCGTCGAAGCGGCCGCGGCCGAACGACGCATTGTGGTCATCCGGTCAGCGTTGTGGCGAGCGAACCGAGCGAGGAACCAGTCGATGCGTGTGGCTGGCGTCACGCGGCGTGCACCCGGAGAATTACCGGGTGAATCCGGGACGATGATTCGCAGCTGCATCACCGAACCGGAGGCCCGGCGACCACCTCGAAGCGATGCTTTTCGACCAGCGGCGCGGTCCTGCGTGGCACGCCGTCATCGGCCGACTTCGACGGCCGCGATATCTTGGAAGTCCTCAGGATCGGGGGTCCTCGCCGGGATGTCCCGCTCCCTGGCGGGCTCGATCGGGCGCCTTCGTGGATCGCGGCGGCGAAAGTGGCCTCGCACCGCGAAGCCTGACACGATCGGCGCTCCGTAGCGGAATCATTCGGTCTGCGTCCGCGGTAGCGCATCCAGACGGGCGACCTGCGCCGGAGGTGCGGGAACGCGAGGAGAAACGATGACGATCAAGATCGGTTATGCGGCCATGCTCGAGCAGTTCCATCCGACCGATGCGCTGCGCTTCTGCGAGAAGGCCGAAGCCAGCGGGTTCGACGGAGTGATGGCCTCCGACCACCTGCAGCCGTGGGTGCCGCAGCAGGGGCAGTCGGCATTCGTCTGGTCATTCATGGCGGTGGTTGCCGACCGCACCAAAGGGGACATCGGACCGGGGGTAACCTGCCCTTCGTTCCGCACGCATCCCGTCATCATCGCGCAAGCCGCAGCGACGATGGCGGCGATGTTCCCGGGAAGGTTCTGGGTGGGGCTCGGCTCCGGCGAAGCGATCAACGAGCACGTCGTGGCCGGCTACTGGCCCGAGGCTCCCGAGCGCGCCAACCGCATGTTCGAAGCCGTGCAGTTCATGCGCAACCTGTTCACCGGAAAGGAAACGCGCCACCAGGGACCGTTCTTCAAGATCGAGACCGTGCGCCTGTGGACGATGCCGAAGGAGCCGCCGCCGATCTACATCGCCACGGCAGGCCCGATCACGGCCAGGCGCGTCGGCATGCTCTGCGACGGGCTGATCACGGTCGGCGCGCCGGCCGAGAAGATCCACAAGATCCTGAAAGCCTACGAGGAAGGCTGCGCCAAGTGCAGCCACGACAATCCCCGGCGCAAGATCCTCCAGCTCCACCTGTCGTGGGCACGCACCGACGAGGAAGCGCGGATGAACGCGCTCGTCGAATGGCCCAACGGCGGAATGAAATTCCCGAAGCAGGACATCCGTTCGCCGCTGGATTTCGAGCAGATGGCGAGGATGGTGCGGCCGGACGATTTCGACGGCCGCATGCTGATGACGGCCGACTGCGAAGTGCATCGCAAGGAGATCCAGAAGTTCATCGACCTCGGCTTCGACCAGATCTACCTGCACAACGTCGGACGCAACCAGGAAGACTGGATCGAGACGTTCGGGCGCGAAGTGCTGCCGGCGCTGCACCGCTGACAGCGAGCCGCGACCGCTTCCTAGCGTTCGGGCACCGGCCGTAACGGAGGCACGAAGGTAAGCCCTTCCTCCTCGACCTCGAGGATGTCTTCGGAAGTCTCCCCTGCGACCTCGACTTCGTCCTCGGTCGGCTCCTCGGCAGGCAGTTGCCCGCCCGATATCCCGCGTGTCAGCCCGGGCGCAGGCTCGCCGGCGAACGCCGTGACCAGCATGCGGTCGACGACTTCGTAGCCCGTTTCGTCCTCGACGATCCGGCGCGCGATCTCGGGCAGCGCCTCGTTGGCGACCTCACCGGCAAGCGTGACAACACCATCGCGGCAAAGGATGCGAACGTCGTCCAGCGCTTCGCCGACTTCGTTGAGGAACGCTTCGCGAATCGTCTCGGCAACTTCCGCGTCGTCGAGCACTTCGAGGTCGCGCGCGATCGGCGCAGGAGCGAGGCCCTCGTCGGGCTCGCCGTCAGGCTTCTCGTCCGGAATGTCTTCGGCAAAATCCTGGGGGCGCGCGGTCGCGTCGATGCGATCCGGTTCTGGCGCCGCTTCGCTTCGTGCTTCGCACTCCGCGCAGCGTGCCGCCCACGGCTCCGAGCGCAGGCGCTCGACAGCGATCGGTTTTTCACAATCGATGCAGGCGCCGTACGTGGAGCGATCGATACGCTCGAGCGCGCCGTCGATCTGACGAAGCTCCGCGTACTGGCGTGCCGTCACTCGCGTGCGTACGTCGGCGGCCTGCTCCTCCTGCGCGAACTCTTCCGGCTCGAGTTGCTGGTCTTCCCGATCCGACTCGATGGTGTCGAGCTCGCCCTCTCCCGCATCACGGGCGCGGAGCACACGCCTGCGGGCGGCAACCAGCGCGCGGCGGAGCTCCTCGATCTCGGCTGTCTTGAGCGTCTCGTGCATGTTCCCTCGTCGCGCTGATTCGACGACGCAGGCGCCGTTTCCATGCGCGATTCCTTTTCGACAGATGTGTCGACCGGTGTGCCAACCCGAAGGGGGAGCGCTCCTCCCGGGGCACTTTCGGCGTGCGCCGGTAGCGACGCCGGCCGGCCCCCGTTCCAAGATGAGGGCGTGAGCCTTCGCACGTCTCCCTTGGTGTCGCGCGCGTTGGTCGTGCTTCTGATCGCGACCGCACCGTGCTGCTCCCCCGATGTCCGCTTGCGTGGAGACGGCCAGGCGTCCGCGGCAGCCGCACCTTCGTTGCAGACGAGTCAAGGCCGCCTCTCGGCCTCGAGCTCCGAGAAGATCCTCGCCGGTCTCGCCAGGCAATCCGGGGTGTCGGATGTCCTGCTGCATCACGTCGCGGTGGAGGAGGCGTACGCCGGCAGTCCTCTCGTCGTCGGCAACCGCGTCGACCTTCTGCGCGACGGCGACCAGGCGTACCCGGCGATGGAGAAGGAGCTTGGCCTGGCGCGACGGAGTATCGATCTCGAGGTCTATACGTTCCGCGACGATGAAGTGGGCAAGCGTTTCGCGCAGTTGCTCCAGGAGCGGGCACGCCACGGCGTGGACGTAAGGGTCATGTACGACAGCGTCGGCTGCCTTTCGACCGATCGCGAGTTCTTCGACTCGCTGCGCAGCGCGGGAGTGGCCGTCATCGAGTTCAACCCCGTCAATCCGCTGACCGCACGCGGGCGCTGGCGACTCGAGCACCGCGATCATCGCAAGCTGCTCGTCGTCGACGGGCGCGTCGCATTCACCGGCGGGATCAACATCAGCACCGAATATGCGGGCAGCGGCCGCAGCTCTTCGTCCGGCGGCGGCCGCGTGCCTGTCGAAGGCAAAGCGTGGCGCGACACCCAGGTCCGCATCGAGGGACCGGTGGTTTCCGATTTCGCGCGGCTCTTCGACGACAGCTGGCGCAAGCAGGAAGGTCCCCCGCCCCGGCGTTCGCACCCGAGCTCCCCGCCCCCGCCGGCGGGCAGCGACATCGTCCGCGCAATCGGAAGCACGCCCGACGACGCCGAAAGCATCATCCACAAGACGCTGCTCTCTGCGATCTCGCACGCCGAGCGCTCGGTGCACCTGACGCAGATGTACTTCGTTCCCGACCCCGACCTGGTGCGCCTCGTCGAGGCCGACGCCAGGCGCGGCCTCGACGTACGCATCATCCTGCCGAGCGAAGGCTTCTGGATGACGCGCTATGCCGGACGCTCGCACTTCTCCGAGCTGTTGCGCGCGGGAGTGCACGTTTACGAGCGGCGCGGGCCGCTGCTGCACGCGAAGACGGCGGTGATCGACGGGGTCTGGTCGACCGTCGGCTCGGCCAACCTCGACTACCGCAGCTTCGCGAAGAACGACGAAGTCAACGCAGTTGTCCTCGGCGAGGATTTCGGCGACCAGCTCGAAGCGATGTTCCGCGACGACATCGCCGAATCGCAGGAAATCACCGCGGCGCGGTGGAAGAGGCGTGGTCCGTCGACGAGGTTCAAGGAAATCGTGGCGCGGCTCTGGGAGCGCATGCTGTAAAGCGCCCCGCCGCGGCCTGCGCCGCGGAACTGTCGCGGCGATCGCCGCCGGTGGCAGCGGCGATCGCCGGGTCGATCAACGAATCACGGGTTGTGCGGAGCGGCCGGCGGCTGCGCCGGAGCCGGCGACGACGACTGCGTCGTCACTTTCACCTCGGCGCCGCGACCGGCAAACACGCCCGATCGAACCGCGACGAAGCCGATCATCACGACGATGACGAAGATCACCAGCACTGCGACGATTCCCGTGCTGCTGTCACTTTCGGCCATGCGTTCACCTCCGCCGGGCATGCGCATCCGTACCGTCTTGCGACAGCGGCGCAGCCCAGCGCGGCGGATGCTGGCGCCGCGGTTTCCTGATCGTCAATGACCTCCACCATCGCTCCGACCCGGGTGTGTGTGGCCCGCATTTGCACGCCTGCGCAGACGGCAACCACGAATGCATCAAAACAGGCTGCAGCGGTGTTTCGCCGGGTTCACCGCGACCTTACCCGATCGAGTGGTAACACTGCCGGCGCGAAATTCTCGCCGACGAGAAGATGCTCGTGGCCCCCGTCCGGGAAGTCGGGAGTGTCCGGACGCCGATCGGGATTTTCTTGCCGGCGATCCGTCAAGGCCGTGCAATCCCGCGGTGTTGTGCAATCGCAGACTTACTCGCGCGCATACGAGTGCAGCGCGCGGTGACAAACGTTCTCCGTGGAGCAACGCTCGCGGTGCAGGCGGGTGCGAATCTCCCCGCCTGCCGCCTTCGCGCTTTGCGGGGAGCGCTCACCCAACGGAGGGGATATGAAGAGGATCGGAATTCTCGTGTGCGCGGCCGCGCTCGCGCTCGTTGCGCTGCCAGGCAGCGCGCTGGCCCAGCTCGACCATCTCGTTTGCTACAAGGCCGTCGACAAGCTCGTGGTCAAGGCTTCGGCCGACCTGTTCGCGGAGCTGCAGCCGGAGTTCACCGCCAAAGGATGCACGCTGATCAAGGTCGACGATTTCTGCGTGCCGGCGACCAAGCTCAACGTGCAACCGGCGTCGGCGAACGTGCGGCCCGACATCACCGGCCCCGCACTCAACGCCGACTACATCGGCTACCTCGTGCGCTGCACGTCGGAGCTGTCACCGAGCAACAAACTGCTGGTCGACCAGTTCGGCGTCCACCGCCAGGGCCACTACAAGGTCTACAAGATCTACGTGCCGGCGAAGAAAGCTCCGCCTCCGTGCGGGACCAACGCCGACGGCAAGCAGTGCGGCGGCATCTGCCCGTCGACTGCCGACGAATGCCGCGTCGACACCGACGGCGTCTGCAAGTGCATACCGCCGGTCGACAACACCTGCAGCGGCAAGCCCGACAAGCAGGGCCAGTGCGGAGGCCCCTGTGCCGATCCGACGCAAAGCTGCCAGCTTACCGCCACCGCGACCGGCGCGAAGGTCTGCGCCTGCGGTCCTCCGCCGCCGCCCGTCTGCGGCATCAATCCGGCTACCGGAACCTGCGGCGGCGACTGCCCGAACAAGGCCGACAAGTGCCTGCTCAACAGCGCCAACGAATGCACTTGCGTACCTCCGACGACGCCGTGTGCGCTGGTGCCGGGTACGGTGCCGACTTGCGGCGGAGACTGCCCGGTCGCAGGCGACGTCTGCAGCCTCATCAACGGACAGTGCGCGTGCGGAGGCGGAACGCCGCCGCCGTGCAGCCAGAATCCGCTGACGGGCAAGTGCGGCGGCGAGTGCCCGACCACGGGCGACATCTGCCAGCTGAACACGGCAGGCCAGTGCACGTGCGCTCCGACGCCGTGCGGCAGCGATGCCAACGGTGTCTGCGGCGGAGCCTGCCCGAATCCGGCGACGCAGCAGTGCAAGGGCGACGCCAGCGGTGCGTGCAACTGCACTCCGCCGTCGTGCGGCATCGTCAACACCGACCAGTGCGGCGGCGAATGCCCGGCACCGGCCCAGTGTCGCGTCGCGACGTCGTCGGCAGGGCTGGCGTGCAAGTGCCAGTGACGCACGCGGCCGCTTGAACGAAAAAGCCCCGGATGCCGCAAGGCATCCGGGGCTTGGTTGGAGTTCGGGAAGTCGGCGACAGGCACCAGAACGCTGGGGCCTGTCCCCAGCTCGCTGGTACCTGTCCCCGGCGTTCAGTCTTTTGCGGCCTGGCGATCTTGCTTCGACATGCCTTCCTTGTCGGCCTGGACCTCGCGATCGGTGTCTTCCTTCTCGTCTTCCTGCACCTGCGCCTTTTCCTTCTTGGCGTCCTGGCGATCTTCGTTCTTCGCCTGCTTGACCGCCTTCTTTTGCGCGCCGGTCTTGCCGGTATCGGCCGTGTAGATGTTGTCTTCCTTGGCCTTCTTGGCGCCCTTCATGCCGTAGTCGCCGCTGCGACCGCCATACACGTCGGCGCTGCTCCCTCCGTAGAGGCCGGCACTGCTGCCCTGCTTGCCGCCGCCGTATCCGCGGCCGCCGGCAAGCATCGTCGCGTCGCTGGCGGCCGCAGGCGCATGCCCCGCTGGTTGGAGCGTGGAGCTCGCAGCGGCAATCGACGGAACGGCGAGAACGACGGCGAATGCGATACGGGAGATCAGTGTCGGGATGTGGGAACTGGACTGCATGGAAGGCCTCCTCATCGGGGATTTATTCGTACGGCCCGGGAGACGCGGTTTCCACTGTGGATCACAAAAACCACCGCCCGCGGGCACAGCGGGCGGCCGATCGGCGCGGCGGCGTCCACGGTGGGGTTCCCCGCGAGGGGCGTGGCTACGGGCAGGGCCTCAGACGGGGCCCCGCGGACGTCTTTGTGGGCACTGCGTCACGATTTGCGGTAACGACCACCCCGCACCTTGCATTTATGCACGACATATTTTCAGGTCTTTAGCGCGGGGGTGCAACATGTTCACCGCCCCAGTCCGCAACAAGGTCGCAAGCTTTCCAGCGTGAAATTGAACACTTATGCCGCTTCATCCGCATGAAAACCGACTGATGGGCTTCAAGAATAAATTTCTGTGCGCAGCTCCGGAAACTCTGGAAGAGCGCCCCCGGATGAATATGCTTGGAGGTGAGCAGAGGGGTGAGTTCGAAGCACCCCCCAAAGAAGCTCGAAACGTAAAGGACGGAAGGAGGGCATGGACATGGCAGCAACCCGAATCGAAGCAGGGACCCGGATCCTCGCAGTGATCTCTCGCTCAGCGCTGGTCGCAGCTGTACTGATGATCGCCGGCGCCGGTTTTGCCCAGGCGGCCGACTCCGAGGACCGCATTCCTCCCCCGAATCCGGCCGATGTGGCGATCCTGCG
>DASXOZ010000036.1 GCA_036493895.1 Candidatus Binatia bacterium
TCCTTCCGGCGATCGACGTGCCGGTGAGGTTCGAGTGGGCGTAACGGCTGGTGCCTGCGGTTGGTGCGGTTGGTGCCTGACCCCATTCGCCTGGTGCCTGACCCCATACCAGAATTGCCGCACGGTGGACTGGATGCTAAACCGACTGGGGAATCCTGCGGCGCCTGACGATCGCCCGAGCGGCTACGTCGGGCCGACCAACGCCTTCCATGGAGGGATCGATGAAGACGAGGATGTTTGTGTGCGGGGCCTCGGTGCTCGCCCTGGCTTTCGGCACGGCCGTTGCGGCTCACGCAGCGGAGGCGCCTAAAGCCGCGACGTCGACCGTCACCGAGACGACGACCACCACCAAGGACGAGACGGCCAAGCCGCTGCGCGGCTTCTACGCCGGCGGCAGCATCGGCGGGAGCTTCTTCCAGGGGCCGGGGCTCCACTCGAAGATCTTCTACTCGACGGCCAACGACCACGACGGCGACGGCGACACCGACTCGTTCACTGCCGACAAGATCGGACAGGAGAACAACTTCATGTGGTCGGTCTTCGCCGGGTATCGCATGGCCGACTGGCTCGGCGCCGAAGTGGGCTGGACCGACCTCGGCGGATTCAAGGCCACCGACCTGACCGACCCCGGTGACACCACCGCGCACAACGACCACATCCACGTCAACGTCGACGGCGTCGAGGCGAGGCTGCGCGCGTGGGTGCCGCTGTGGAGCGACCGCGTGGCCCTGATCGGCGGTCCGGGCATCTTCGTCTTCGCGTCGCACGGTAGCAAGAAATGCACCGGTTCCGACACCAGCGGGTGCGACAAGATCGGGAGCTATCCGCCGACCGCGCACGAGATCCCGGCCCTCGACTCACGCAATGACAGCGGCCAGGCCTTCACGCTGAGCGCGGGACTCCAGTTCCGCATCACCGACAACATCCTCTTGCGCACGGAATACGCGCACTTCTTCTCGGTGATGGACCAGGGCGTGGACATGGTCACAGCCAGCGTCGTCTTCGGCTTCTACGACCTGTTCGGACAGGGCGGCGGCGGAGGCGAGAGCATCGGCGGAGTTACCGTCGAGTAGCACGCCGCAACGAGATCCTGGCGGCGAGGCTCGCCGCCAGTCGAAGGCCCCGGGAGGCAGTGCGTCCCGGGGCCTTTTTCTTGTCGCTTTTACGCAACCCCGTTGTTGACGCGCACGCCGGTGTCGGGTCGAATCGCCGCTGCCGAACCACAATGCCGCGCGGGCCGGGATGGACCCGCGCGAGCCACAAATGCCCAGGGGAGGAGCCCACTACCCATGAAGTCGAGAACTGTCACGATCGCCTTGTCGTTGTCCGTCAGCGCGCTTGTCGCGGCCTGTGCCGCGCACAGGAGTGAGCCCGCCGCAGCGGCGCCCGCCGGCGAGAGCCACGCCAAAGCTGCCGCCAGCACACCACCGCCGGCCGGAAGCAAGCTGGCGCAGATCAACCACGGAATGGCCGACACCGACGTGCGCCGCATCCTCGGGGAGCCGGACACGTCGCACAGCTACATGACGGGAAAGCAGTTCATTCCCGGATACGCAGGAACGGATACGGCGCGCACCGAGTACATCTACCACGGCCAGGGACGCATCACGCTGTCGCGCAACCAGTACACCGGCGGCCTGTCGGTGATCCGCGTCGAGTACAATCCGGGCCTTTGAGCCACTGCCGAAACCAGACGGCGCAAAGAAGAAGGGCCGGGTCGAAACGACCCGGCCCTTTTTTGTTGCCGCCAGCAGCGGCGCTCTTCAGACGCCCGTGTTGTACGCGATGCCGAGACCGATCTGCCAGTCCGGCGCTTCGTTGATGCCGATCCCGAGCGTGGGACGCAGCAGCAACTCGCCCGGTCCGACGTGGAAGCTGATGTCCGCGCCCGGGAAAATGCTCACCGGGTCGGCGTCGTTCGACATGAAGTGGTTGTGCGTCAGCTCGGCGCGCACCACTACCTGGTCACCGAAGCCGCCGAGCATCGTCAGCGGCATCAGCACCGCCAGGTTGGCGTCGGTGTAGTCGTACTCGTCGCTCGGCGCATTGCGCGGCAGGCCGGTGTGCTTGTCGGCGACGATGTTGTTCGGATCGGTCGTCACCTCGTAGCCGAGGCTGGCGCGAATGTTGGTCGGGCCCGCAACGGCATTGAATGTCAGGTACGGCTCGAACCCGTACTCGTCGGTGCCGAGCCCGCTGCCGGCCGTCGGGAAGCTGAAGATCAGGCCGCCGCCGAGCGCGAAGTTCTCGGTGCGCAGCGGCATCACCTTGGCCCACGCCTTGAGGTCGCCGAAGTCGTTGTCGCTGCCGATCGTGTCCTGGTGCACGTAGACGTACGGCGCGAGCAAGCCCACCTCGAACAGCTCGGTGCCGAAGGAAGCATGCAGGTAGGTATTGACCGCCTCGACGTCGCCGACCGCCTTCGGATGATATTCGGCCGCGTAGACGGAGCCGAGCTCGGCCCAGATTCCGCGGGTCGTTTCCGCATCCGTGAGAAAGCCGGTGAACTCGCGCATGATGCGCGGCGCGACGACTTCCGGCGCCGGCGGCGCCGGCGGCGGTGCCGGGATTTCCTCGGGCTTTTCGGGCTCGCCGTACGCACCGGCGAAAGCGAGCGACGCCGCAGCCAGCACGGCAGACGCCAACACTACGGAGAAAACACCTTTCTTCATCTCATGCCTCCTAAAGAGCTTCCTTTTTTCAAGACCGGTGGTTCGCCGACTGTTGCATCCCAGCGCAGACAGTCAAGCAGGTCCCCCGGGCTTTCCGATCGCCCCCACGCCGGACAGTATTAGCATTTCTGCGGCGTGTGCACTGCATTCCGCGAAGGTTTTGGCAAAGAACACATTTCTTCGCTCCCCTTCTTTCCTCTTCCGAGCCGCTTTCCGGTATCCGCCTGGCATTGCCAACACCCCCGACGCGAAAATTGCGGCTCATGTGAGTGGGAGCATTGTGCGAAGCTCGCGCGACGCATCTTCGTCACCGCTGTCCTTCGCGTCGGATAAGCGCAGAGCACCGTGCAGAGCGGATGTCGCCGCGAATGCACGTTCCGCCGACGCGGCGACAGGCGCCGATGTCGTGCCAGTCACATTGGCGCACGACTCGAGCAACTCCCGCCATCGAACCTGGCCCGCGCCTTTCGCCACGCTGCTTCCTTCCCGGAGCGTCGGGTTTTTCTCCTCCGGTTCTCCTGCTCCGGCTCCCGCGCCGGGGTTTCCATGCCCCGGGCTTCCCTCGCCTGATCGTGCCGAATTCGACGCAAGCGCGAACGATCGGCCGGCCGCCGGGGACCCTTTGCGATCCCGTCGACCAGGCAAAATTGTAGCGGCAGCCGGCTCCGGCCGCAAAAGCCGCACCGCGTCATAAAACGCGGACAGCGGCGCAGGCCAGGCGGCCTCAGTAGAAGCGGTAGAGTACCCCGAACGACAGCGGGACAGACCCGTAATTGCTGCGGCTGCCCGTCCCCAGGAGGTAGTCGGCCTCCGTGTAGAGGCCCCAGTTCCGGGTGATGTAAAAATCGAGGCCACCGCCGAAGCGGAAGCCGGCGCCGTTGGTGTCATCCCCGCCGGCCCTCTTGTCGTTGACACTGTTCCAGCCCGCCCCGGCAAGCAGGTAGGGCTGCACGATGCCATGGAACGGGTAGAACTTGGCGTCGGCGTCGAGCTGGAGCACCTCGGTATCGCCGGTGCTGTCGCCGAACTTCGGCAGGTGGCTCCAGTCTATTTCGAGCGCGAACCATTCGTTGAAACGGTAGCCGCCCTTGATCTGGTAGCCCCAGGCGTTGTCGGGGCTGTCGTGCTTGCTGGCGGACCCGCTGAACTCCTGGAATGCGTAAGTCCCTCCGCCTGCCACATACGGGCCGGAGCGGCCGTACAGTTCGTCGGCGGCAGTGGAAGGGGTCACGAAGGCCAGCACGAAGACTGCCGTCAGTGCACTTGAAACCAGTTTCCACGACATGGGTGGATTTCCTCCGAAAGTGGGTTGGGCTCCGGCAGTCCGCAGCACCGGTTCCCCTTGTTCGCCAGCCGCGCGGCGGGAGCAACCGCATTCACTATATTTACCGCCTTGCAGGGGCGCAACGAACGGTGCTGCCGGGCCGGTTCCGGCCGCATTCTGCCGCCAGCTGCGGCCTCAGCCGGCCATCGCCCGCGCCTGGGGAGCGACCTCCTCGGCGAAAGCCTGCAGCTCATCGGAGAACACCGGAGCGAAGCACATGAACACGAAGTGGGTGATCCCGATCGCGCGATAGGCAGCGACCTTGTCGAGGCATTCGTCGCGGCCGCCGATCATCATGCGACCCCTCGCCTTCTCGGGCGTCAGTCCGTACGCGTGCGCGAGCATCTGGCAGGCCGCCAGCTGGCGATCTTCGTCGAGGCTGTAGCACAGCGGCATCGCGACGCTCTTCTCGATTGCGTCGGTATCGCGGCCCGCGCGATCGCCGTGGCTGCGGATCACGTCGATGAGCTCCTTCATGTCGGCGGGCGCACCGAAGTAGTTCCACATGTCGGCGTGCTCGGCGACGATGCGCAGCAGCACCTTGCGCCCGGCGCCGCCGATCATCAGTGGCGGCCCCCCGACTTGCACCGGTCCCGGCACCGCGTGCGCGTCGCGAACGCGGTAGTGACGACCGTCGAGGCTGACGCGCTCTCCGCGAAGCATGCCCTTGACGATTCGGCATGCCTCTTCGAGTGCGCCGAGGCGCGCACCGATGGGCTTGAACTCGATGCCGAAGCTCTCGTGCTCGAGCTGGAACCATCCGGCCCCGAGGCCGAGGTTGAGCCGACCGTCACAGACGTGATCGACGGTCACTGCCATCTTCGCGAGCAGGCAGGGGTTGCGATAGCTGTTGCCGGTGACGAGATGGCCGATGCGCGCGCGACGTGTCGCCTGCGCGAGCGCCGACAGCAGCGTCCATCCTTCGTGGCAGGCACCGTTCGGGTCGGTGAAGATCGGGTAGAAATGGTCGTAGAGCCACAGCGAGTCGTAGCCCCAGGAATCGGCCGACGACCACAGCGCGCGCAGTTCCTGCCAGCCGAGGTTCTGCTGTCCGGTCTGGATTCCGAAGCGGACGGGGTGGAGCTGCGCCATGGGGTCGTTCGCGGCCGCGGCCGCCGCCGTTCAGGTCAGGTCGTGGTCACCACGAGACTTCGTCGTGGACGAAATCGGGGGTGGACTTGCCGGCGCACGTAATCGGGCCTTTTCCCGCGCGGCCCGCCCTGGCAGTGAGCTCGTAGTAGTCGGCCTCGAGCTCGTCCTGCGCTGCAGGAAGCGCGATGACGTGGAACGTCGACTGCGCTTTTCCTTCTTTGAAGTACACGATCGTGCCGGCCTGGGTGAGCGTCTCGAGGTAACGCTCCAGTCGCCGTTGCCTCTCGGCCGTCATGTCCCGGCGAGGGATGTCGAAGGCGAGGCCGAACACGTGCGTCGGGGGAACGCCGGCGCGGATCGTGTTCGCGTTGGCGTTGCTCAGCATCAGCTTCTTCTGGTACGTCCACGGCCGCACCATGCTCGACACCGGCAGCGGCTCGAACGCGCCGCCCTCGGATTCGCGAAGGAAGTTCGCAATGCGGTAGAGCAGTCCGGCGCCGGGCTTGGACAGGCGGTACATCTTGGCGCGCCGCGACAGGTCGTGCTCCTTCTCACCGACGGGCGAGTTGCCTTCCTTGCGGATCGAAATTCCGAGACCGGCCGGGTCGTCCGGTACGTCGACGAGCCAGCCGCGCGCGCATGCCTTGTCGAGGTCGTCGTAGTCCTCCATCCAGAGGCGCTGGACGACTTCCGGCGTGAAGATGCGGGCGAGCTGCTCTTTCTTGGTTTCGTCTTCGCGAGGACCGGTCGATTCGAGGGAGAGGGCCTCGGGCGTGGTCTGGCGGCTGGCCAGCATCTGCTCGCCGCCGGCCGCGGCCGGTCTCACCCAGCAGGCTGCCAGCACGACGGCGGCAGCGATCTTGCCCGAAAGTCCCTTCATCCACCTCACCCCCGGGGTCTGTGCCGGCGAGCGCGCGTCGTTCGAGCGTGCTCCCGCAACCCCGTGATCACAGCGAACGAGTGTACCCGCCGCCTCGCGTTTCGCAATGCAATCCTTCGGGCAATGCCGCCTGCATGCGGGAAAGAAGGAGCCGCAGGAGCGGCAGGACCGGCGACGGCGGGCCGGCGGGGCTTCGCGCTGCACGAGAAGCGCGCTACATCGTGGGCGTGGCTTCCCGAGTGCTCCGCGCGATCGGCGACATCGCGCTGCATTTGCCGTCGGCCCGCCGCGATCCGCTGGGGGCCCTCGACCTGCTCTCATCCGGGCGAGGCGCCCGTGCCACCGCCGACCTGGCCTACGGCCCCGATGCGGCGCAGCGCGCCGACCTCTATCTTCCGGCGTCGCAGGCCGGCTCGGGCGGCGCGGTGCTGTTCCTGCACGGGGGGCGCTGGAGCTACGGCTGCAAGGAGCAGTACCGCTTCGTCGCGCGCTCGCTGGCCGCGCGCGGCCACGCCGCGATCATCTGCGACTACCGCAAGTACCCGCAGGTGCGCTTCCCGCGATTCGTCGAGGACGCTGCAGCGGCCATCGCGTGGGCGCGTGCGCTGCTGCCGCGCCACGGCATCGATCCTTCGGGGCTGTTCGTCATGGGCCACTCGGCCGGTGCCCAGCTCGCCGCGCTGGCGACGATGGACCGCAGCTACGCCGAGGCCACGGGCATCGATCCGGACTCGATCGCGGGACTCGTGCTGATGGCCGGGCCTTTCGATTTTTTTCCGAAGCGGGAGCCCGACCTGCGCGAGATGTTCAGCCCCGAAGACGGCCTGCGTCGCTCCCAGGCGATCCGCTTCGCACGCGAGGGACTCCCCCCGGCGCTGTTTCTTCACGGAAGACGCGACCGTACCGTGAGGCCGTCGAGCAGCGTGCGCATGGCCAGCGCGATCCGCGAGCTCGGAGGATCCGCGCGCGTGATCCTCTACGACTACCTCGGCCACACCGACATTCTTGCCACGCTGTCGGACCGGGTCGGTTTCCTCATCGCTCCGGTGCTCGACGACATCGACGTGTTCCTGCGACACCGCCTCGAAGCGATCGCCGGAGCGCCGCGTGTCCAGCTACCAACGACGCAGATGGGCGCTTGATCCGCGCGCTGCGCTCAGGAGCTCATCCAGCCGGCAGACGGCGCTTCGGCAAGGACGACCCACGAGCGGGAGAATGCGCCGCCGACAGGCGCGAAGCCGCGAATGCCGAGCCCCACCATCCGGAGCTCGCTTTCGACCTGGGGCATCGTCAGGTGATTGCGCGGAAACGTGGCTTCCAGGCCGAGACGCCTTCGCGCCCTCTGCCACAGGAACGATGCGCCCTCGATGTGGGCATACTCGACGATGACCCAGCGCGAGCTCACGCGCCGCATCTCGCGAAGCGCGCGAATGCGACCCGATTTCCTGACGTACGGAAGCAGCTGCAGGCACGCGACCAGGTCGAACGACTGCGACGCGAACGGGAGCGCACCGGCATCGGCGCAGACGAACGAGCTGGCGCCGGCAAGCGCCTGGTCGGAAGCGACGCCGCCGCGTGCTTCTGCCAGGCCGTCCTGCGAGATGTCGAGCTCGACGACGAGGCCGGGATGCAACGCCTGGAAATGGCGCAGCCAGCGACTGTTGCCCGAGCCGACGTCGAGCACCGTGCGAACGTCGCCGGCCGCGCGCAGCGCCTTGTCGACGGCACGCAGCTCGTCTCGATCGATGTCGCGGTTCTGGCCCTCACCCCGCCGCAAAATGCCACCCCTGGCCCGCCAGTCCCGTGTCAGGCCCCTGCGAGCCGCCCCGTGATCCGCGAGAATGAAATAGGATCGAAGACCCTATCGTGGCGCTGCGCCTGGAGCCAATCGACGCTCCGCGCAGACCGCTTCCGTCGGCATGAGCTGCTGCGCTCCGGTTACTCCGGGCTTCTCGGCTCCATTTACTCCGAGCCTTTCGGCTCCAGGCCCATGAGGCGGGCCAGGATCAGCTTCATGACCTCGTTGGAACCGGCGTAGATCGGCATCGCGCGCACGTCGACGTAGTCGCGGCAGACTCCGTACTCGGCCATGTAGCCGTAGCCGCCGTGAAGCTGGACAGCCTCGTAGGCCACGCGGTTGGCCAGGTCGCTCATCCACCACTTGGCCATCGAAACCCGCCGCGTGATGTCGACGCCCGCCTCGAACTCGTCGATGACGGCGTCGAGAAAGGTGCGGCCGATCTCGATCTCGGTGGTCAGCTCGACGAGCTTGAACGCGTTGTGCTGGAAAAAGCCGACGGGAGTGCCGAAGGCTTTTCTCTCTTTCACGTACGGCAGCGTCTTGGCGAGGATCTGCTCGCTGGCCGCCTGCGCGGCAATCGAGATCATCAGCCGCTCGCGCTGCAGGTTCTGCATCAGGTAGCGGAAGCCCTGACCCGGCTCGCCGAGAAGGTTCGCGCGCGGGACGCGGCAATCCTCGAAGAACAGCTCGGCAGTGTCCTGGATGTGCTGGCCCATCTTCTCGAGCGGCCGCGCCTTGAGGAATCCCGGCGCACCAGCTTCGACGACGATGAGACTGACGCCCGCGTAAGGCGGATCGGCTGCAGGATCGGTGCGGCACGCGACGATGATCAGGTCACAGTCGACGCCGTTGCTGATGAACGTCTTCTGCCCGTTGAGAACCCAATGGTCGCCGTCGCGAGCAGCCGTCGTCTTCAGGTTGGCCAGGTCGGATCCCACCGACGGCTCGGTCATCGCGATCGCGGTGAGCAGGTCTCCGCTTGCACAGCCGGGAAGCCAGCGCCTCTTCTGCTCTTCGCCGGCGAACTGCTCGAGATACGGAACGGCGATGTCCGAGTGCACCGACACGCCGGTCTGCAATCCCATGAACCCGGTGTAGCCGAGCTCTTCGCAGAGCACCGCCGAGAAACCGAATCCCGCGCCGCTGCCGCCGTACTGTTCGGGCAGCCACGGGCAGAGAAAGCCGGCTTTGCCCATCGCCTTCCAGAAACTGCGCGGCGTGCGGCGCTGTCTTTCCCACTCGCCGAGATGCGGGATCACTTCGCGCGCGAGGAAAGAGCGCAGCGAAGAGCGGAAGGCCTCGACCTCCGGAGTTTTCCAGGCAGCTACCGGCATTGCGCAATCTCGCGCCCCGGCCACGGCGCGATCTCGCGCCCCGGCAAAGGCGCGGTCTCGCGCCCCGGCAACGGCGCGATCTCGCGCCTCGGCAAAGGCGCGGTCTCGCGCCTCGGAAAGGCTACGTGCCCCGGCGCGGGCGCCCGCTCGCGGCCGGCAGCGGCCGCCGCGGTGGCATCGATCGAAAGCCGGTCGTACATCGTGCTTTTCTCCCGCAGAAGGATAGGCGAAGTTAAGCGAGCCGGATCATCAAGACAATCCGGTGCCGGGCGAGCGGCGAACGGCGTTGCAGGCGCCGGCGCGGCGGCAACGGCACGCAAGGCAGGCAACTCGAAGCGATCGAGGCAATCGATGCGATCCATGAAGGAGACGCGATGAACAACAGCGGCGAACCAGTCTACGTCGGCAGGGACTTCGGCGGGCGCGACGTCGTCATCGACCGTCCGCTCGTCGATCGCTACATCGGCGCCCTCGGGCAGCAGCTGCCGCTGTACGAGCAGGTCGCGCCCGGCCTCGTCCTGCATTCGGAGTGCTACGAGAGCCTGTCGTGGTACCTCGCCAACATCTGGGGCAACCTTCACGCGCGCCAGGAGTGGGAGCTGTTCGACGAGGTGCCGGTCGGAACGCCGGTTCGCACCCGCGGACTCATCCGTGAGCGCTACCGCAAGCGCGATCGCGACTACGTCGTCAAGGAAACCTGGGTGCAGGACGCCGACGGTCGCCTGCTGGTGCGCGGGCTCACGCACCAGAGCTTCCTCGTGGCCGGCGCGCCGCGCGGCGGTGCTGCCGTCGACAAGGATCGCGAGAAGAGCGGCGAGCGCCGCTTCGAGATCGGAGGGAAAGGCCGGGCGCTGCCGCCTCTGGAGAAACTCGTCAGCGACGAAGTGTGCATGGCATTCTCGGGGCCGGGGCAGAATTACCACACCGATCGCGAGGCCGCCCTTGCGCTCGGGTTTCCCGACATCGTCGTGCAGGGAATGCTGCCCGTCTGCCTGCTGTCGGAGCTGCTGACGCGCGAGTTCGCCACCGGCTGGCTGCGCGGCGGAAAGATGGACGTGAGGCTGGTCAATGTGCTGTGGGCGCGGGAAACGGTGACGGCAAGGGCCGAAGTTACCGACGAGTCGCCCGAGGCCGACCGTACCCGCGTGCACCTGGACGTCTGGGTCGAGAAGGCAGACTCGACCAAGGTCGTCGTCGGCCGGGCAAGCGCGCTGCGCTGAGCGGGCAAGTTCCCGCATCTCAAGGCATTTCCGGGCGCCGCCTGCCTCTGCAGCGCCCGTGAATTTTGCATTGACTGTGCAATCTTTGGCCAGTACCTTTCCGTCAAGTTCGCAAGCCAGATCGCGCCAGATCGCGGTCATTTCCGGGCGACCACAGGCAGCGCTGAGCGCTGCCGTTCGAGGGCACAGACAGCGCTGAGCGCTGCCGTTCGAGGGGAGGATCAACAATGCGGTTTTTTGCAGGTATTGGAACGGACCGGTTCCGCCGTCTTCTGCTCGCTGTGTGTGCGCTCTTGATCGCCGCCACAGCAGCATCGGCCAATGACGACAATCACTGGCCGCTGTCGGGCAACTCGCTGACGATGCACTACACGCCCAATGGATTGGGCACGTCGTTCAAGTTCGTCACGACCAGACAGGTCAATATCAACAATACCAGCATCGCCCACGATCCGACCGTGGAACGCTCGACCCTGCTGGTGCGCGGCGCCGGCACGCAGCCCGGCAACACCGGCCTGATCGAGCTCGACCCGGCGCGCTGGACGCCCATCGGCGACCCGGCGGCTCCGAAGGGATGGCAGTACAAGGGCGACCCGTACTACACGCACGGCATCACGAAGATCCAGATGCGCGCGGGGTCGAAGGAAGGCTCCCTCAAGATCATGGCCAAGAGCCAGTCATGGCCGTTCCGGATCGGCGCACCGCAGGATTCGGTCGACATCGTGATGACGGTCGGGGACTACGCGTTCTGCGCGAAATTCTCCGCAGACCGCCAGGCCACGTTCAAGGCCAACCAGGCCGACGGCAGCGGTGGCGAGGTGATCGCGAGCACGTCCCTTGCGGGAGACTGTCCGCAGGTATGCGGCAACGGCGTTCTGGAGGCGGGCGAGGAGTGCGACGACGGGAACCTGATCGACAACGACACCTGCTCCAACGCGTGCAAGGGTTGTGATCCTTCCAACATCACCTATACGAGCACTTACGATGGAATCCAGGCGCTGATCTTCGACAACCCCGCGTACGACTGCAACAACGCCGCCTGCCACGGCAGCGACACGCCTCAGGGTCACCTCGACTTGCGCGCAACCAGCGACTCGTACTCGGCGCTGGTCGGCGTGCCCAGCTTCATCAACCCCTCCGTGCAGCGCGTGTTCGCCGGTAACAACGACCAGTCGATGCTGTACGAGAAGCTCGCCGCCAAGACGCTCGGCACATCCTGCCCTGGGTCGGCGATGCCGCAGAACGGATCGGCGCTGACGACCGAGCATCTGGACGCGATCAAGAACTGGATCCGCGGCGGCGCGCCTCGCGACGGCGTCGTCGAAGGCACCGCTGCCGAGCTCGGAAGCTGCCTGCCCCCGGCTACTCCACTGAACATTCCGCAGCCTCCGGTTCCGGATCCTTCTGTCGGCACCCAGTTCGCGATGCCGGGCTACCTGCTGCGCCACCAGTCCGAGCAGGAAGGCTGCGAAGCGTCGTACTACGACGTGTCCGCCACGGTTCCCGCCGAGGACCTGGTCGATTGCACCGGCGTGTTCCCGGGGACGAACGACACCGGTCTCAACGCAGGCATGTGCTTCTCGTACCGGGGCAATCAGCTGTTCCAGGACGCACAGACCCACCACTCGATCATCCATATCTACAGTGGACCCGGCAGCGCCGAGGATCCGGGCTGGGACGGATGGAAGTGCGCCGGGGGTCCGAACGACAGCCAGACCTGCGACCCGCTGGACACGAGCTTCTGCGGAACCGACGGCGTCTGCGGCAGCCACTTCCACCTCGGCGTCGCGTGCAATCCGACGCAACTGGAGCCGCACTGGGGACCGCTGAATCCGGACGGGTCCTCGTTCGACGCAGCGACGCAGGGACCGCAGTTCTCCGGGGCCCAGACCTCTACCGCCAACTTCGCCTACCCTGACGGC